>JAITNC010000191.1 GCA_031290675.1 Campylobacteraceae bacterium
AAATTTTGGATTTAGTTTGTCATATACGATGTAGTTTGTCATACTTTGACCTTAAGAAAATAAATTTTTAACACGTTTTGCTTCACGCTTCGTGATAGAGTTGGCGCTCGGGATATACTGCAAAATCTCTCTTTTGAGCTCCGCTATATTTTTCTCAATATTTACAGCATTATGATGCGTAAAAATAGAGTTTTTGATAGACGTGTGAAGCCAAACACCGTAACGCTCATCAGCGATAGCCCTCAAAACATCATCTCGTTTTTGAGGATATTTTTTTATCAAAAATATAGCGAACAACATCAGCGAATCGCCGAAATATTCCCGTTCAAACTCAAGGGTAGGGGAGGAGTAGTAGTACGAGATAAGCTCACGATAATACTCCTCGTCGCCTTCCTCTATAAAGGCTTTGAGAGGTTTGAGTTTTTTTTCAAAATCACTTGTGTCTACGTCAAGGTCGTTTATAGCGTAAAATTCGCTAATCGGTTCAAGCGTAAAACTCTTTGAAAACGCTTTGACGATAGTGCTTATCGGCGTCTGGGTGAACGTGGTGATGGAATTGACCTTGACGCCCAAAAATTTGTTTTTTGAAAACGAGAAATCCTTATCCTGCTTTTTTATCAGATTTAACACATCAAGCAGTTCTGCGTCTTGCTCGGCTGTAACTTTGTATTGTTTGTAGTACGGCAAAAAATCACTCTTGGCATTAAAACGAAATACGCTGATATTGAGCGTGTAAGACATACTTCACCTCATAAAAAAATATTTAGTTAGTGTATCTTAAAAAAACTTAATATACTTTTTAGAAACAATCTTATTTTTTCACAAAATGGGACTTTACTTGATATTAAAGAGGTTATGACTATAATATCTCACCTTATTTTATGGAAAAAAAGTGGACAAAGAGTCATTTATCATCTCTCAATTTAAAAACAGATTTATAGGCGATGACGGCGCAGTCGTGGGCAAATGGGTATACTCAAAAGACCTTTTTGCCGAGGGTTCGCACTTCAAAAGAGAGTGGCTTGAGCTGTATGACATAGCCCAAAAAGCGATGATAGTAAACATATCTGACGCTGTCGCCATGAACGCTAGACCAAAATACGCACTTTTGGGCGTGGGCGTGCCAAAAGATTTTACTTACGATATGATAGAGGAGCTTTCATCGGGCTTCAAAAAAACAGCCAAAGATTACGGCGTGCAAATCATAGGCGGAGATACTATCTCAAGCGACAAACTTTTTATCTCCGTCACGATAATATCAAAAAAACGAAAGCATACTTTGACTCGTTTTGGCTTGCAAAAAGGCGATTTGCTGGCATATACGGGCAAACTTGGGGCAAGCAAAAAAGAGTTGGAGATACTCTTGAAGGGCGGCAGTGTTTCACGAAATTCACGTTTCGCAAAGCCCACTTTACGCACACAGTTCATCAAAAAAGCCGCCAAATACTTAAGGTGCGGCTTGGACATCTCGGACGGACTTAGTAAAGACCTCTCACGCCTTTGCGCCATATCATCTTTGGGCATTAGATTTTTGCTCCCTGTCGGTTCACACGAGCTTTGCAGCGGCGAGGAGTATGAGATGTTGGTAGCTTTTGCGCCGCAAAACAGAGATAAGATTTTAGAGATATCCAAAAAGAGCGAAACGCCTCTTGTGATATTTGGCGAAGCTGTTGAGGGGCGTTATGAGAGCGAATGCGCAGAGCACCATTTTTCAAAGGAAACAAATGAATAGACTTTTTTTTACAAATCACGCTGCGGTTGAAAATGCCCATTTTACGAAAAATTCCGATGATTTTGTGGTCAGCGAGATACCGCTGTATGAGTTTAGCGGCAGCGGCGAACATTTGGCACTGCACGTCAGAAAAAAAGACTTGACTACTTGGCAGATGCTGCAGGCTCTAAGCGATATGAGCGGTGCTAAGATGCGGGATTTTGGCTATGCCGGGCTTAAAGACAAAGACGGTATGACTACGCAGTACATCAGTATCCATAAAAGTTTTGAAAAGGCGTTTGAGAACTTTTCTCACCCAAATATCAAAATCTTATCCTCTACATATCATAATAATAAAATAAAAACAGGACACCTCAAGGGCAATCGCTTTTTTATCCGCCTGAAAAAAATCTCAAGCGTAGATGCGCTGAAACTTGCGGAGGCGTGCAAAAAGATAGCGCGTGAGGGGTATCCCAACTACTTTGGTTATCAGCGGTTCGGCAAAACGGGCGACAATTTTGAGGAGGGCAGGGCTCTGTTGGAAGGCAAACGAAAAGAGCGCAACCCAAAGTTGAGAGATTTTTTGATAAGCGCATACCAGAGCGAACTTTTCAACAGGTGGCTTTCAAAAAGAATTGAGATAAGCAAATACTTTGAAAGTTTTAACGATAAAGAGTTGCAAAGTGCGTTAGACTGGGACAAAGAAACGATAAAGAAGGTCAAGCAGCAGCCGCAGTTTTGCAAACTTCTTGAAGGTGATGTTTGTCATCATTACCCGCACGGCAAGGCTTTTTTGTGTGAGGACGTGGACGCAGAAGTGGCAAGGTTTGTAAATCACGACATAACTCTCACAGGCTTTTTGGTCGGCGGCAGAGCTATGAGGGCAGAGGGTTTGGCGGGCGAGATAGATAGAGAATTTTTCGCTGAAGCGGACGCTTTTTTGGACAAACTTGACGGTTCAAGGCGTTTTGCTTGGTGTTTCGCCACCGACTTTGAATATAGATACAAAGAAGAAGACGCTTGGTTTGAGATGAATTTTAGCTTGCAAAAGGGGTCGTACGCGACGGTGGTACTAGAGGAAATATTGCACAGAGAGTTATCGTAGCTGCCTTTTGCATATTTTAACTTTGCTCTTTTGTGCACACCCCCCCTCCGTCATTGCGAGGAGCGAAGCGACGTGGCAATCCACTTGGCTTCGTTACATACCAATGCGTATGCTCCTCGCCAAATTTTCAAACTGCCTCATCTATACACAAAAAGCTAAAGTTAAAATTATGCAAATTTG
>JAITNC010000200.1 GCA_031290675.1 Campylobacteraceae bacterium
AGCTCCTGTTATTTCTGCTCGTAGCATAGATAGAAGCTCATAGTTTTTTACCTGTTTTTTTAAAGCATTTATAGCACTCAAAAGAGGTTTTTTAATCATCATAGTTGGCTTGTTTCAACTATAAAGGCAAGCAAACCACCTATACAGCGATGTTTACTTGATATTTTAGCCTCTCTTTTTGAGTATTACGCCCAGCATGACAATGGGGGGTGCTTCGCTCCTCACGATGACAAAAAATGCGAGTGAAATTTCACAACAAAAGCCACCACGCCATCTTGATAATCAACAAAAATCTCGCCTTTGTGCGCCGATACTATTGATTTGACTATCGCCAAGCCTATGCCGCTGCCGCCGCTTTTTCTATTTCTCGCGTTGTCCAAGCGGTAGAAGCGGTCAAAGATGCGCTCTATGTTCTCTTTGGTCAGCGCAAGTGTGGAGATGTTTGATATTTTCAGCACGCTTTGGTTGGCTTCTTTGGATAGACGTATGGAGATTTCGCTGTTTTCTTTTGCGTAATTTATCGCATTTGAGAGTAGATTTGAGAGGCAGCGTTTTATCATATCTTTGTTGCCGTAGATGAGAGGAGCGTCGCCGGAAAGCGTTATTTGCACGCCTTTCTCCTCCGCCAATATGCCAAAATACTCCACCAGCGCAGATGTTTGCCGGCGCAAATCCACTTCATCTTTTGTGATGCTCTCTTTTTCGCATCTTGATAAAAACAGCATATCGTTTATCATCTTGGACATTCGCTCAATCTCCTCAAGGTTTGAGTAGAGTATCTCTCTGTATTCGTTGGCATCGCGTGTTTTGTTCAGTATGATTTGGGTCTGCGTGATGAGGCTGCTGATGGGGGTGCGCAGTTCGTGCGCTATGTCGGCGGAAAAATTTGACTGCCGCTTGAAAACGTCTTCTATGTTTTCTATCATCGTGTTGAACGAGCGTATGAGGCTTTTGAACTCGTCGGGAGCGGCTTTTTCGTCTATTCTTGTGTTGAGGCGCTCGGAGGTTATCTCTTTTATCTTTTCGCTGATGGTTTTGACAGGTTTGAAGCTAAAGTATATCACCAAAAACGATACAAAAACTGTAATGAAACACGCTATGAGCGCGGAGAGCCACAAGCTCATTCTAAAATGCCGTATGTAGTGCTGGTGAAAGTTGATGTTCATTCCCGTGATGATTTTGGTGGCAAATTTATCGTCCGTGAACGTTGAGATGAGTATGCGGTAGTCGTTTTGACCGTCATTCCAGACTTGCGGCATGTCGGCGTTTGAGCGGGCGTTTTTCAAGATAAGTGCGATGAGAGCGCCGTTGTCCTTCTCGGAAAGATAGAGCGTTTGGGCGTTTTTGTCCTCAAGATAGATAAAGATATTTGGGTGAGCGGATATGACAGGGCTTAACGCTTGAGCGATATCATCTCTGTCCTTTACGTCTTGCAGAGTATCTTGAACTGCCGCTACGCTTAAGCCCAGCTCAGACATATCCATCTCAACAAAGTGCGTTTTGGCGGTGTGTTCTATGTAAAGTCCGAAGCACAAAAATATCAAAACAGCGGTAAGTCCTACAAATATTATCAGCCTCACGACCATAGAGCAGGGTATAAAACTGAACGGGTTTTTGTCTGTCATCTAAGTTCCAAGATGTAGCCCATTCCACGCACCGTGTGTATCAGTTTGTCGTCAAAATCGCTGTCTATCTTGCCTCGCAGTCGCTTTATCGCCACGTCTATGACGTTTGTATCGCTGTCAAAATTCATATCCCAGACATTTGACGCTATGAGCGACCTCGTAACGACCTCGCCTTGATGGAGGAGCAAAAACTCAAGCAGTAAAAACTCTTTGCCCGTGAGGTCTATGCGTTTGTCGCCTCTGGTAACTCGCCTTTTCGCCAAATCCACGACCATATCGCCTACGTCTATCTTGCTTGCTTGTATCTCTTTGCCGCCTCGCCTTAGAAGCGTTCGCACTCTGGCTAAAACTTCGGCGAAGTCAAAAGGTTTTGCAAGGTAGTCGTCCGCACCCATATCAAGCCCTTTGACTTTGTCCTCTGTTTTGCTAAGAGCGCTAAGCAGCAAAATAGGCGTGGAGTTGTCGGCGTCCCTGATGATTTTCACAAGAGTTAGACCATCAACGTTTGGCAGCATGATGTCCAATATCATCAAATCGTACCGCTCGCTCGTCGCCAAATGCTGTCCGTCAAGCCCGTCGTGCGTCAGGTCAACGACAAAGCCGGCTTCTTCCAACCCTTTTTTGAGGTAACTTCCAAGTTTTATCTCGTCTTCAACTATTAGTATTTTCATAAGATTTATTATACTAAAATTTTTGCTGTTTTTTGTATTGGAGAGTTTTGATAAGTTTATAAGCCGCCGGAATGATAAACATAGACAAAAGCGGCGCGGTTATCATACCTCCGACCATTGGTGCGGCTATGCGGCTCATGATCTCAGAGCCTGCGCCGTGTCCGAGCAAGATAGGCATAAGTCCCGCTACTATCACCGTAACCGTCATAGCTTTCGGGCGCACTCTTAGAACCGCCCCTTCTATCAACGCTTCGTCAAGCTCTTTTGGGCTCATCGTTTTCGCTCCCAAAGTGCTCAGGCGGTTTTCTATGGCGTGTTTGAGATATATGAGCATGACTATGCCAAACTCAGCCGCCACGCCCGCCAACGCTATAAAACCCACGCCTGTTGCGACCGAGAAGTTGTACCCCTGCGCATACAAAAACCAAAAACTTCCTATCAGCGCAAAAGGAATCGTCAAAATAATCAAAAACGCCTCTTCCACACGCCGAAACGCCAGATATAACAAAATAAATATGATGGCAAGTGTGAGCGGTATCATAAGTCTTAGCTTTTCGTTGGCTTTTTGCAGCAGCTCAAACTGCCCCGTGAAAGAGATGCTCACGGCGGTATTTTTGATATTTTCACTCATCAAAGCACGCAAATCGTTCACGACCGACACCATATCACGCCCTCTCGCGTCTATGTAGACCCAAGCGGCAGGGCGGGCGTTTTCGGACTTGAGCATGGACGCGCCAAGCGAGATATTTATATCCGCCACACTCCCGAGCGTTATCTGCTCTTTGTTTGGCGTCAAAATGGGGAGTTTTTTGAGGTTGCTGACGCTATCACGCCAATTTTGAGTGTAGCGCATATTTATGGGGTATCTCGCCACGCCTTCGACGCTCTCGCCGATATTTTCGCCGCCTATGGCTGATGAGACAAACAGCTGCACATCGCCCACACTCATGCCGTATCTCGCCGCTTTTTCTTTGTCTATGTCTACATTGATGTATCGTCCGGAGCCCAACCTCTCAGCAAGTGCCGAAAATACGCCGTCCACTTGTCTGCTCAAGACCTCCACTTGCGAGGCTACTTTGTCTATCTCGTCTACATTTAACCCTGATATTTTGATAGCGATAGGGCTTTTGACGCCCGTTGAGAGCATATCTATGCGGCTTCTGATGGGCGGCACCCAGAGGTTCGCCACGCCGGCAAATCGCACCCGCTCATCAAGTTCTTTGATGATTTTGTCCATATCCATACCCTCTCGCCACTCGCTTTGAGGTTTGAGCTTGACGACGGTTTCTATCATAGATATCGGGGCGGGGTCGGTCGCTGTTTCCGCACGTCCCGCTTTGCCAAATACCCTCTCAACCTCAGGCACGCTTTTGATGAGTTTGTCGCTGTTTTGAAGCAGTTTGGCGGCTTGTGCGGGCGAGATACCCGGCAGCGTTGAGGGCATATACAAAAGCCCACCTTCGTTTATCTGCGGCAAAAACTCCCCGCCTATCTTTTGGAGCGGAAATATCACGCTCAAAAGTGTGAGAAAAGCCGCAAATATCGTGATTTTGGGGTAGCGCAAGACCTTTTTTAGAAGCGGGTTGTATATCTTGATAAGAAATCTGTTTAGGGGATTTTTGACCTCATCGGGGATTTTGCCTCTTATCCAAAAACCCATCAGCAGAGGTATCGCTACGATAGAGAGCAGCGCCGCACCCGCCATAGCGTAAGTCTTTGTGAACGCCAGCGGAGCGAAGAGTTTGCCCTCTTGACCCTCAAGCGTAAATATCGGAATAAAAGAGAGCGTTATGATGAGAAGACTGATAAAAAGAGCCGGAGCAACTTCAATGGACGCCTGTGTGATGATGTCCCAGCGGGTGGGGTTGTTGAGAGTTTGGTTTGGGTTTTCGTGCGCCCATTTTTCAAGCTTTTTGTGAGCGTTTTCTACCATAACTACCGCTGCGTCCACCATAGCGCCTACTGCTATCGCTATGCCGCCAAGCGACATAATGTTGGCGTTTATGCCTTGATAGCGCATGATGATAAATGAGATAAAAAGCCCCAAAGGCAGCGATATGATAGCCACGAGAGCTGAGCGGGCGTGCTGCAAAAACAGTGCGCACACGAGTGCTACGATGATGAACTCCTCTATGAGTTTTGTTGTGAGATTTGCCAAAGCGGCGTCTATCAGCTCGCTCCTGTCGTACGTCGTCACTACCTCCACGCCATCAGGGAAACTCGGTCTTAACTGCTCAAGTTTTTGTTTGATTTGCGATATAACTTCTCTCGCATTTTCGCCTGAGCGAATGAGCACGATACCGCCCGCCACTTCGCCCTCGCCGTTAAATTCGGCTATGCCTCGCCGCATTTGTGCGCCGATTTGCACTCTGGCTACATCTTTGAGGTATATCGGCACGCCGTTTTTGAGCATCAAAAAGATATTGTTAAAATCCTCCAAAGAGCTCAAATATCCACGAGCTCTGACCATATACTCGGCTTCTGAAAGCTCAACTATGGAGCCTCCCGCTTCTTGGTTTGAACTCTCCACCGCTTCGCTGATTTCGTCCAGAGTGATGCCGTACTGCGAGAGTTTCAAGGGGTCTACATATATCTGATACTGTTTTACCACGCCGCCAAGCGACGCTACTTCGGAAACATTTGGTATGCTCTTGAGTTCAAACTTCAAAAACCAATCCTGAAACGAGCGCAACTCTGCCAAGTCGTGTCCCCCGCTTTTGTCTACAAGGGCGTATTCGTATATCCAGCCTATGCCTGTGGCGTCGGGGCCTATCTTGGGGGTAACATTTTTGGGCAGCTGCACTTGGCTGAGATACTCCAAAACACGTGACCTCGCCCAATACAAATCCGTCCCGTCCTCAAATATAACATATATAAACGAGCTGCCAAATGTGGAAAATCCGCGTACTGTTTTTGCGGCAGGTACTGATAAAAGGGCTGTTGAGAGTGGATATGTTATCTCGTTTTCAACTATCATGGGGGCTTGTCCGTCGTAGTCAGTCTGCACGATGACTTGCACGTCCGAGAGGTCTGGCAGTGCGTCTACGGAAGTGTTGATGAGTGAATAGAGCCCAAAAACGCTCAAAAACACAAGCGCTATGATGACCAAAAATCGGTTGGCTATGGAGCGTTTGACTATCCACTCTATCACGGTTTTGTCACCTCGCCGCTTTTGAGGCGCTCAAGCGCACCTGCTATATTTGCTTCGGAGTCTATCAAAAACACGCCGCTTGAAACAACGCTCTCATTTTCGCTTAAGCCCGAAACAGCCGTCTGCGAGTTCGCCTCTCCTAA
>JAITNC010000146.1 GCA_031290675.1 Campylobacteraceae bacterium
AACAAGGGCTTTAGTCAGACTTTGGGCGCAAGGCAGATGAGGCGTGTCATCAGCGAGGAGGTCAAAACTCCGCTGAGCGACGAGATACTGTTTGGCAAGCTCAAAAACGGCGGTGTTGCGAAGATAAGCTTCAAAAAAGGCAAATTGGAGTTTGGGTTTTAAAAACGTCTCTCCGTCATTGCGAGTCGTGTACTCGCGGGCGTGGCAATCCACTGTATTAACACGGCAGTAGTGCGCCACCACACGCCCCCTTGTGCATTCATCGGCGAAGCCCCCATTGTCATGCTGAACGAAGTGAAGCATCTGTGTTTTTCTCCTCCGTCATTGCGAGGAGCGAAGCGACGTGGCAATCCATCTTTCTTTTGTCATACAATGTAATACAAAACCACCCCGTTCTACGCCCCCCCTCCGCAGGAGGGGAATTTTAACTTCCTCATTTTGTGTTTAGTAGTTAATTTCTTTTACTTAAGGATTATTCCAAACGTTCTTTGATAAAGCCAGCAAACCTTTGTAGTTAATTCCCCTCCTGCGGATGGGGGGGGGTGGTTTTAGATGTTGTTTTTGGTATTTTATTTGGTATGTTTTTTAGTACCTTATTTGGTACTACTATAGCAAAAGAGAGTGGATTGCCACGAGCGAGAGCGGGCTCGCAATGACGGAGAAGAATAAACACAGATGCTCACGGCTTCGTTCACGCATGACAATGGGAGGGTGTCACTCACAAAAAATCAAAATATCTTTATATTTAAAAAAATTGTATCTTTTTTATAACTTTTCTTTGTTCTTGTTTACATTTATTTGTATTTAAAGTTCTTTGTTGTAATATTTACGTTTGAAAAGTGATATGTTTTTTATTAAAAAATATATTTACAGCAACTCCTTACAGCAGTCCTCAACGAAGAGGTAGGTTTGTCATATTTCATACAAAAAGGACTTATTATGACGCACAGGTTTATAACACTCTTTACGGTAATTTTATTCACGGGATTTGTCTCGAGCTTCAGCGATGGATGCGGCGGTAGCAGCAGCAACGACGAAGCAGGAAATATTCCTGGTTTAGGCAATAACACGGGTGAGATATCGGGAGAAGAGTTTATACTTCCTGATGGCGTCGAGATAGACAGCAGCGGCATTCAAGGACGATAAGATGTTTGGAAGAGAAGCAAATATTGACGATTTTCAAACAAAATTTTCAAAAAAATTTGACGATGCGATGTATGCCGCAAATTATAACATCATAAGTGGCTCTTACGATGTCGCAGTAGGCAGCGGCAGAAATTACATGAAGGTGTCGATACCGCTTCGCAACCGCAACAGTACCGCCACAAAAGTAACTTTTCCGGCTCGTTTGATAGCTAGATCTTCAACGGGAGAGCGCCGCCACGGGATTCTTTTGAAAAATAGCTCAGTTATAGTCCCAGCCAACAGTCTTTACGAAGTTATGCTTGTTATGTATTGTGGAAATATTCACGAAGATACCTCTCATGGGGGATTGCACGATAAACTTATAGTGTCTGATTCTGATACGCTCAAAGATTTGACGCAGCGTCTGGCAAATAAAAAGATAAATGTGGAAGAGTATAGTGATGATGAGAGCGATGTGTACTGGGAGATAGCTTGTGTTTTACAAAATATCGTCTGGAGTGTAACAAACGGCAGCGGACTCTCACAAGCTAAGAAAGATTGGATAGCGGCGTTGCCAAATATTTTTTAAATATCTTTTTTTACGGAGATTTTACGCCATGTCGTTGCCCTTTGTAAAATCCCCCCTACCGTCATTGCGAGCTTGCGGCAGCAGGCGTGGCAATTTCAACTTTTACAATTATTTCAAAAACTCAAAATATTTTGCTAAAATTGCTTTATGGTTTATCTATTAAAAAAAGATGATTTTACATTTCCGCCCCCACAAGATGCCGAGCTAAGCGGGCTTTTGGCGTATGGAGGGGATTATGATACGCAAAGGCTTATCAACGCATACCAAAATGGCATATTTCCATGGCCAAAAGAGGGTTATCTGCCGCTATGGTTTTCTCCCGATCCAAGAGCCGTTTTGTACCCAAAAGAGTTACGTGTTAGCCGCTCTTTGCGGCAAAGTCTCAAAAAATACGAGATAAGATTTGACACAGATTTTGAAGCGGTCATAACAAATTGCGCACAAAGCCCTGCGAGGAAAAACGCCACGTGGATAACCGGCGAGATAAAAGAGGCGTATTGCAAGCTGCATCTACTGGGGCTTGCTCACTCGGTTGAGAGTTATGACGTGGAGGGGAGATTGGTCGGCGGGTTATATGGCATTGGGCTTGGAAATCTCTTTTGCGGTGAGTCAATGTTTGCACTCAAAAGTGATGCTTCAAAAGCGGCTCTTTTCGCACTGTGCCAAAAAGTGGAAAAAGCGGAGGGATTTATCGATTGTCAAGTGATAAATAGCCATTTAAGCTCACTTGGAGCCGTAGAAATTTCACGTGATAAATTTTTGCAAAAGCTCCAAGAATCGCTCTTTAAACCCGTAATATTTAAAGTATAATTTTTTTGTCAAGATTTTTTTGTGGTAGAATAACAACTTCAAAAAAAATATAGGAGGAATTTGCATGTATCTCTTTACTTCAGAAGTTGTAAGTCCGGGACATCCGGATAAATGTGCGGATATCATAGCTGATTCTATCGTAGATAAGATATTGGAAGCTGACCAAAATGGTAGAGTTGCCAGTGAAGTTTTTGTCGCAGGCAAACACGTGATAATAGGCGGAGAGGTCAACACGAGAGCGTCGTTTAGCGAAAGTGATTATAAAAAGATAGTGATTGACGCGCTCAAAAAGATAGGTTACGACGGCAAATCGGCGTTTACAAGAGAGCAGTGCCTTCACCCCGACGATGTCAAAGTTCAGGTCTTGCTAAATCAGCAATCTCCCGACATTCATCAAGGCGTTGACCAGGAAGACGGCGAGATAGGCGCGGGAGATCAAGGTATAATGTTTGGGTTTGCGTCAAATGAAACAAAAGAGTTTATGCCCGCAGCCATAACATACGCCAGAGCGATATGCGACAAGGTCTACAAATACGCACTAAATCACAAAAATGAGTTTGGTGTAGATATAAAAACCCAAGTTACTGTGGACTACAAACATAAGAACAATTTTGAGGACGGCAAACCGCAGCATATCCATACCATAGTGGTATCCGCTCCGAGCGTTGAGAGTATGCCAATAGAGCAGGTGCGCACGCTTATCAAGAAGCTCATAGACGACTC
>JAITNC010000065.1 GCA_031290675.1 Campylobacteraceae bacterium
AAAGGCGGCGAAAAGATACTCTGCTTTATCCCTGAAAGCGGTAGATTTTCAACAGCTTTTGTATATCTTGAAGCGGTCGTGAGATGACAATATCTTTAGAGATATCAAAAACCGCCGCACTTTTCGCCGAAAAAAGAGTGGAGGATTTGAGAGAAAAAGAGCTCACACCAAATATGATGCTGCGGCGGCGTTTGACGAGAAACGCCAAAATGCTCATCTTTTTGGCTGACAAACTCGGCGTCAAAAATGAGCGCATAGTCTACGGCAGCAATTACGGAGAGCTCAAAGAGAGCATATCAATACTTGAAAATATTTTCGCTCACACTCCTCCAAGCCCGACTGATTTTCAAAATTCGGTCTACAACACGCCGAGCGCTTATTATTCTATTTTAAGCGGCAATACATCTGAGATATTGTGTGTTTCAAACGGAGATGAAACGGGCGTGAGTGCTATCAAAACAGCGGCTATCAAGTCGCTTGACGGCGATGAGATTTTTTTGGTTTTGTGCGAAAGTTTTGACATAGAGGAGCTTAGGGCGTTAAACAGCTGTGGCGCCATGTGCGAGAGTGCCGTAGCCTTTATACTCAAAAAAAGCGAGCTAGCGCCCGATATATATTTTGACGCACTAAAACCTGCAAAACAGTTCGTTCCCTCTACAGCGCAGCTTATGAGCCTGCACAATTTTTTGCAAGAAAATCCAAAAGCTATCATAGGCATCACGTGTTAAATCTCCCGCACCAACCCCCGATACTTTTCGCAAAAAAAATCTTATCAAAAAGCGAAAACAGCGTTCAAGTTTTGGTTGAGTTTGGCAGCATTCCAACGCTTGCCATGATGATGGAAGCGGCGGCGCAAAGCAGCAGTGCGTTTAGCGACAAAGCTTTGGAGGGGTATGTCGTATCCTGCTCAAATCTTGCTCTGCATTCCAAAGCAAAAAAGACGATTTTTACAGCGCATATAACAAGCAAAATGCAAACAGATACGCTGCACAATGTCCATTTTGAGATAAAAGATGAGGATACTCTGCTCTCAAGCGGAGATATACTTTTGATGTTGAAAAGCGATTAAAAAACAAACAGTACTTTATATAAAATATCTTTTTTGCTCAAAAGCCCGTAAATGGAGCTATCAACGCTTTGCGGGTCAAGTCCCTCCACAAAAAGCCGCTCATCTTTTATCCACCTTAACTGTTTGATATTTATCTCGCCGCTAATGGGATTTTTGAAGATGAGCAGTTCTTTTGGTTTGAGGGTAAAGAAAAAACGTGTACAAAGGCACTTTTGCCCCTCTTTGAGGCGAGGATACATAGAGTGCCCGTGAACACGAAAAAGTCTTATCATGGAACGAGAGGGTACACTACCTCTACGCTTGGCAAATACGGGCAGATAGCTCGTTTTGTTGGGACATTTTTAATCTCCCAAAAAATTTCACTAAATTTATTGACCTCTTTGAGCAGCTCGTCAGCCTTCTCTCTGGAGACATGCTGTTTGGCCGCACTGGAAAGCGACATAATCTTGTGAACTATGCTGTGAAGCCCCGTATAATGTTCCAAATGAGCAGGTTTGATGAAATCTCCCCAGATGATGGCAATCTCATCTTTGCACTTTGTAGCTTCGCGCTCTTTCGTCTGTATATAACGAACGAGCGAGTTGTGGTCGGTCTTTCCTTGAGTGTCTAAAGCGTTTATCAAATCCACCATTCTTATGACGCTCAAAGCCGCTATTTGGGCGATGATAGGGTCATAGATGCCGCACGGAACATCACAATGCGCCTCTGCTGTTAAAATAATATCTTTCATAACAATCCTTTTCTGGTTTAGTCGATAAAACGATTGTATCAAAAAAAGTTAAAAATGTGCTTTTCATATTTCAAACAATACGCCATTTCAAGCTTAAAGTCAGAAAAGAGGCAAAGCCCCACCTCTCTCCGTCATTGCGAGCTTGTGACTGCGGCGTGGCAATCCATTTCGCCTTTGTATCAGACAAGCGGCGAAGCCTTCTTGTGTCATTGTGAGGAGCGTAGCGACGTGGCAATCTCAGCTCTCAGCCCCTTCCTCCGTCATTGCGAGGAGCGAAGCGACGTGGCAATCCACTGGATTGCTTCTCGTGCCCACAATGTATCTAATTAATATTTAACTGATACAAAATAATGTAAAATGTCAGTTGATTTTTTGCAGAAAATTGAAAGGCGCTTGATTTTGACATAAGTTTTGAAGGATAATAAATATGCTCATCAAAAAAATTACAACTATTGTCTTCAATACTATATTGCCTATAGTGATTATCTTGAGTACAGTGTTATATTTTACTATGTTTCGCACAGGCTTAGCGAGCGATGAAACGATGATAGCTTATTTTAAAGAACATCGTAGCGAAATAGAGGAACTTGTCAAAAGATTTAGAGAGTTTGAAGTAGCACCGAATAATGAAACTTTTGATAATGCCCACGAAAAATGGGAACAGCAAAGCGATACGCCTGAACTATTGCAAAAAACAAACTTTTCTTATATTGCCGCCATTATGGGTGATGCACAATATAGCGACTACAATACTCTTTGGTTTCCCAACCCGTATTCTGTTGAAACGGCTCAAAAAATAAAAGCTATAAAAGATACAAGTAGTTTTGAGGAGATGCGAACTATATTTTATAAATATGGTATGGTAGGCGTTCATCTTACAAACAGTAAATATAACAAATATAGCACCAAATATGGCATTAAGAGTAAGCATTTTATATATATTCCGGAAGTTCCACGCATTGAAGACGGTAAACTGTTAAGTCCATTTGACATTAATGGTGAACATTATTTCCGTAAACAGCTTTTGTCGTCTTTGAACCGTTTCCCTTTTATGTTTTTCAGATATCGTGCTTTAGATAATGCCTCTAATTGTGCTTGGAAACAAATCGAGCCACAATGGTTCTTGCGTTTATGTCTTAGAGGGTAAATAAACTTTATAAAAATAATTTTGTAGGAGAAAACAATGGCAATGTTGACAGCTGCGGAGATTACAAATCTCTATCTTTATAGTTCAAAAACTCTTAAGGAGTGAGTTATGGCAACCACTAAACACCCAAAAATCATCATTGTTATAGTATGTGTGATATTTTTATTTTGCGGCGCAGGATACTATTTAGGAGCATTTGGTACAGGCTTAGCAAGCGACGAGGAGATGATAGCTCACTTTAAAGAACATAGAGCGGAGATAGAGGAACTTGTCAAGCGATACAGGGAGTTTGACCCGGAAACTGCTGCCGAACCAAAGCTCGTAAGCGTAAAACACGCAAACGGAACTTGGGAAGATAGGTACGTTAAAGATCACACATTATGGATAGAACAAAACGATACTAGGGCTTTAGCTAAAAAAGCCGGAGTTGATATACATTGGAGTGGAATGGGTATTTTTGGAGATTCAAATTTTGGTGGCAATAGAACCATTTGGCTTCCAAATCCATACTCTATAGAATCAGGTGAATTATTTGACAGTATGACAAAGGACAAATACAATGAAATATTCTATCGGCGTGGTATGTTGCGTGTTCAGC
>JAITNC010000122.1 GCA_031290675.1 Campylobacteraceae bacterium
AAACTATCATACATCATCTTTATGCTGCTTTTGATAAGCGTCATATCTTTTGGGGCTATTCATCTCGCTCCAAACTCCTTTTTTGCGAGCGGTGAGTTAAATCCAAACATCACACCCGAATCCATAGAGCAGCTCAAAGCCGTGTACGGGCTTGACAAGCCTCTTGCGGTGCAGTATTTCTCGTGGCTAAAGGCTATCTTGACGCTTGATTTTGGCATATCGTTTGCAAGCGGTAAAAGTGTCAGCGGCGAGATATTGTCACGGCTTCCAATCACGCTTGTGATAAACATAACAACGCTCATTTTCGTCTTTTTTATATCTATATATCTTGGCGTCAAATCAGCCCTGAAAGAGGGCAGGGCAACCGACCACGTCATCAAACAACTTTCGCTTGTGAGCTACGCTATGCCGTCGTTTTATCTCGCTCTTTTGCTGATGTTGTTTTTTAGCGTGAGGCTCGGCTGGTTTCCGATAGGCGGCGTCAAATCCACACTTGAGGGCGCTTTGCCGGTGTGGCTTGATATGGCGTGGCATCTGTTTTTGCCGATAGTCGTGATGGTTTTTGTCGGTATCGGCAGTATGATTATTTATGTGAGGGGCTTGAGCTTGGCTATCTTGAAAAGCGACTATTTTTTCTTCGCAAAAGCCAGAGGCGTCAAAGAGCGACACCTTCTAAGGTACATCATCTTGCCAAATCTCCTTCCCCCGCTCATCACGATGCTCGGTCTTTCGCTCCCCGCTCTTATCGGCGGCAGCGTCATACTTGAGTCTATATTTTCCATAAACGGAATGGGGCTTTTGTTTTATCAAAGTGCGTTGGCTAGGGACTACCCCGTGATAATGGGCATACTCATCATCTCATCATTTCTCACACTTCTTGGAAATATGATAGCCGATATGTGGCTGTTGATGTTAAATCCGCACTTCAAAAAAGCCAAAACTATCTAAGCCTACGTATCAAACAGACCTTTTGGTTTGTCAGGTTTTTTCACCTCTTGTTTTGGTTTGGGAGGTTTTTTCGCTTTAGGCTCTTTTGTTTTTACGGTGGCTTTTGGCTTCGCCTCGTCTATGTTTTGCGGTGCAACATCATCTTTCACGCTTTCGCTTGGGACGTCTTGCTGGACATCTTGCGGTTTTGTAGCTGCATAGTGAGCGTTTTTGCTCTTTAGGTACGGGAAGAGTTTGAACTTTACAAACACAAAAAATCCTCCCGCTAAAAGCGCCAAAAATATCACAACATAAAAAAGAGCGTCAAGTATGATACCCGCAGTGCTATTTTGGCTCGCCTCTTTGGCTATGCCCTCAAGACTGAGCGGCGTTGGCTGAGGAGTGAGCGTAAGGAGGATATTTCTGCCTTCACTTTTGAGCGATATGTCAAATATCTGCCCGCCTTGAAGCGTTAGCTGAGCTTCGTTTTGGCTTAGCGTTTTTAGGGTTATCTGCTCTATGAGCGATGAGTTTACGCTCTCTTGCAATGAGAGTTCGGTTTCTATGTTTTCAAACACAAAACTCACGCTCCCGCCCTCTTTTTTTTGTGTGAAAGTGCCGTTCCAGTCATCATCAAGGAAAAGAAGCATCTCCACTTCGTCCCCGTTTTCTTTAAGCTCGTAGTTGAGTATATTTGCACAAAACAGTGGTAAACATACAAAAAGCGACAATAAAACAAAGCGCATTTTTTCACCTCGCAAAAGTTTGTCCATTATCATACATTAAGAGCCTTTAAGATAGAATTATAAGCTTTAATAAGGAACATATATGGATACTATAAAAATCTACGGAGCAAGAGAAAATAACTTAAAATCTATCAACTTAGAGATACCAAAAAACAAACTTATAGTTTTTACGGGGATTTCCGGCAGCGGCAAAAGCACGCTCGCTTTTGATACGCTTTACGCTGAGGGTCAAAGACGCTATATAGAGTCGCTCTCATCATACGCCAGATATTTTTTAGATAAAGTCGGCAAGCCCGATGTAGACAAGATAGAGGGGCTAACCCCCGCTATCGCCATTGACCAAAAAACCACGAGCAAAAACCCACGCTCAACTGTCGGGACTATAAGCGAGATTTATGATTATTTGAGGCTTTTGTACGCGCGAATAGGTCATCAGCACTGCCACCAGTGTGGCAAGCCGATATCCAAGATGTCAAGTACAGATATCATTGAGCAGGTGCTAAAACTGCCCGAAAATGCTACTTTGGTTATCACCTCTCCTCTTATCCGTGAGAAAAAAGGAACTTTCGCCGACATGATAGAGTCTTTGAGGCTCAAAGGCTACGTGCGGGCTATGATAGACGGCGTGATGGTGCGGCTTGATGAGGAGATAGAGCTCTCAAAAACCAAAAAGCACACTATCAAAGTCGTCATAGACAGAGTCGTGATGAAAGATGAAAACAAAGACCGCATAGCCTCAAGCGTTGAGAAAGCTTTGGAAGAGAGTTTTGATGAGGTTGAGATAGAGATACCAAACGCCAAAGAGATAGGCTACGAGAAAAGCAACATACATTTTAGCGAGCATTTGGCGTGTTTTGACTGCAAGATAAGCTTCAATCCGCTTGAGCCTCTCTCTTTCTCGTTCAACTCCCCAAATGGCGCTTGCCCTTCGTGCGACGGACTTGGCATCAGATATACGCTTGATATGAGCAGGATAATAGACGAGGATTTGAGCGTTGAGGACGGCGCTGTCAAACTGCTGTACGGATTTAACAAAAGTTTTTATTATAAATTTTTGATGGCTTTTTGCCAAAGCGAAAAGATAGATGTAAAAAAACCGTTTGGCGACCTTGAAGAGCACGAGAGAAGAGCCATTTTGAACGGACGAACGGAAGATGTGGAGTTTTTTTGGAAGCACCACAAGATAAGCAAAAAATTTGACGGCGTAACAAAAATAGCCTACGATATGATAAAAGACGAGAGCGAGCTTAGCGAATATATGAGCGAGAAAGTTTGCGACAAATGCGGCGGTTTCAGGCTAAACCCCGAGAGCCTCGCCGTTCGGGTAGCGGACAAAAAGATAGCCGATGTGCTTAGTATGCCCATAGAACATTGCGCTGAGTTTTTCATAGACGAGAAACACTTTAAGCATTTCAACGCTCAAGAGCATATGATAGCTACACCCATATTGCGAGAGATAAATGAGCGTCTGCACTTTTTGCACAATGTCGGACTTGGATACCTCACGCTCGGGCGAGATGCGCGAACGATAAGCGGCGGCGAGGCGCAGAGGATAAGGATAGCCTCGCAGATAGGAAGCGGACTCACGGGCGTTATGTATGTGCTGGACGAGCCGAGTATCGGACTTCACGAGAGAGATACGCTAAAGCTTATAAAAACGCTCAAAGCCCTGCAGAGCAAAGGCAACACGCTGATAGTCGTGGAGCACGACAAAGAGACGATAAAGGCGGCTGATTTTATCGTGGACATCGGACCTTATGCGGGCAAAGACGGCGGAGAGGTCGTATTTAGCGGCACTTTGGCAGAGCTTGAAAAAAGCGACACTATGACGGCTGACTATCTGACGGGCAAAAAAAAGATAAACTATCAAGAGAACAGACCTCAAAAAGAGTGGCTCTCTTTGAAAAATATCAACATCAACAATATCACAAACCTAAATGTTAAAATCCCGCTTGGAAATCTCGTAGCCATCACCGGCGTGAGCGGCAGCGGCAAAAGTTCGCTTATCCTCCAGACGCTGCTTCCCGTAGCCAAAGAGCTTCTAAACCACGCCAGAAAAGTGAAAAAGGTAGCAGGCGTACATTGCGATGGGTTTGAGCAGCTTGATAAAGTCATATATCTTGACCAAAGCCCGATAGGAAGGACGCCACGAAGCAATCCCGCCACTTATACGGGAGTGATGGACAGCCTGCGGGATTTGTTCAGCAAAACCAAAGAGGCGAAGATAAAAGGCTACAAAATAGGGCGTTTTTCGTTCAATGTCAAGGGCGGCAGGTGCGAAAAGTGTCAAGGAGATGGCGAGATAAAGATAGAGATGCACTTTTTGTCGGATATCATGGTCAAGTGCGACGCTTGCAACGGCAAAAGATACAACCCTCAGACGCTTGAGATAAAATACAGAGGCAAATCTATCGCCGATGTTTTGGATATGAGCGTGGACGATGCGGTGGAGTTTTTCGCTGCCGTGCCAAAACTATATCAGATACTCAAAACGCTTCAAGATGTGGGACTTGGATATATCACGCTCGGACAAAATGCTACGACTTTGAGCGGCGGCGAGGCGCAGAGGATAAAACTCTCAAAAGAGCTTAGCAGACAAGACACGGGCAGGACGCTTTATGTGCTGGACGAGCCTACTACAGGGCTTCATTTCGCCGATGTGGACAGGCTGACACGTGTGCTGCACCACTTGACTTCGCTTGGAAATTCTGTTTTGGTCATTGAACACAATATGGATATCATCAAAAACGCCGATTATGTGATAGATATGGGACCCGAAGGCGGCGAGCGAGGCGGCAAAATCGTGGATTGCGCCCCACCGTTGAAGCTCGCTAAAAATTACAAAAAAACAGGCAGTTTTACGGGGCAGTTTTTGGCTGATGAGTTTGAGCTTAAGTAAGTTTGACTTTTACAGAGATTTTACTTCAAGGCGTTGCCTGTTTGTAAAATCTCCTAACTTAATCTTTTACAATTTTTAGCTTGTTTTTTTGCACGCTAACATTGTTGCAATTTCGCCACGCTCGCTCGTCGAGCCAGTACGTACGCACCGCTCACGGGCTTCATTTGCGCCTC
>JAITNC010000199.1 GCA_031290675.1 Campylobacteraceae bacterium
TTTCGCACGATAATGAGGCGCAAATGAAGCCCGCGAGCGGTGCGTACTTGAGGTACGTGAGCGAGCGTGGCGAAATTGCAACGAAATTAGCGCGCAAAATAACAAGCTAAAAATTGTAAAAAAAGTAAAAATAAACACAGATGCTTCACTTCGCTCAGCATGACAATGAGTGGTGGAACGGTTCTTGCAACATTACCCGAAAGCACCAAAGGATTACCATGAGCTGCGGGATTACACAAAACAAAAACGCCCTATCAGAAAATATCTTAAAAAAGATAAACAACCACCCATGCTACTCCCAAAACGCCCATCAGCATTACGCACGAATACACGTAGCCATAGCCCCAGCGTGCAATATCCAGTGTGATTATTGTAACAGAAAATACGACTGCTCAAACGAAAGCCGCCCGGGCGTTACAAGCTGTAGATTGACCCCTGAGGAAGCCGTCAAAAAGGTATTGTACGTCGGCGGTATCGTCAAACAGATGAGCGTAGTCGGCATAGCCGGTCCCGGCGACGCTTTGGCAAACCCAAAACAGACATTTGAAACTTTCAGACTTCTGAAAAAATACGCCCCCGATATCAAACTCTGTCTATCCACAAACGGCTTAAATATAGAAAAATACATAGACGAGATAACCAAATACAACATTGAGCACATCACCGTAACGCTAAACACTGTTGATGAGAGCGGCGAGATAGGCTCCAAGATATATTCGTGGGTTTATCACGAAGGCAAAAGATACGCCGGAGCGCAGGGGGCAAAACTGCTGCTATCTAAACAGCTGAGGGGCATCAAAATGCTGGTAGATAGGGGCATTTTGGTCAAAGTAAACGCCGTGCTTATACCAAATATCAACGAGGACGAACTGCCAAAAGTCGCCAAAAAAGTCAAAGAACTTGGAGTTTTTATATTTAACGTGATGCCACTCATATCCAAACCCGAACACGGCACCAAATTTGCCCTCAACGGCGTCAAAAGTGCGAGCCACAAACTCTTGATGAGCGTACAGGAGGCTTGCGAGGTAGACGTAAAGCTGATGCGCCATTGCAGGCAATGCAGAGCCGACGCCGTAGGACTTCTCGGCGAAGACAGGGGCGACGAGTTTTTCAAAAAAGATTTTGCCGACAAAAGTTACGAGGAGCTCTTAAACCACTACGATACGAGAGGCAGAGCCGACACACACGAAAAAATAGAAAAATGGCGTGATACCCTAAGCAAAGCAAACGAACGTGCGCTCCAAGAGGAGGCCGGCAAACGTGAGCTAAGCTCTATCGGAGAAACAAAACTCGTAGCCGTCACGTCAAGGAGCGACGGCCTTATCAATGAGCATTTTGGCAGTGCGAAAGAGTTTTTGATATACGAAGCCGGCGACAGGGCTATAAGATTTATCACTCACAGAAAAGTTGAAACCTCATATTGCAAAGGTCCCGATGGCTGCGGCACTTACGTCATAGACGAGATAAAAAAAGCCCTCACAGACTGCGACATACTGCTCACGCAAAAGATAGGCGACTGCCCGCGAAAAGAGCTTGAGCACATCGCCCTTATCTGCGACGAAAGCTTTGCAGACGAACCGATAGAGATATCCGTCCTCAAGGCCGCGCGCAAGTATTTTAGTTTTGAAAAGTTGAAAGTATGTTGATAAATGACACGACCCTGAGAGATGGCGAGCAAGCCCCTTACGTAGCGTTCAACACAAAAGAGAAGATGCAGATAGCCAAAGCGCTTTTTCACGCCGGAGCGGACGAGCTTGAGGTGGGCATTCCCGCTATGGGCGAAAAAGAGCGAGATGATATCAAAAAGATACTCTCCATGAAGCTGCCTTTGCGCATCATGACTTGGAACAGAGCCACCATAAAGGACTTGGAAGCCTCTTTGGAGTGCGGCGTAAAAGCCGTAGATTTGTCCATACCTGTGTCAGATATCATGATAGAAGCGAAGTTCAAAGGCAAAAAAGACGAAGTTCTAAAAGGGCTTGAAAAGACGCTGAGATTGGCTTGTAGAGAGGGACTTTTTGTCTGTATCGGCGGCGAGGACAGCTCAAGGGCGGATTTTGACTTTTTGAAAGAGGTGATGTCTCTTGGGCGTGAAAATGGCGCAAAACGCTTTAGATACTGCGATACCATAGGCATCATGAAGCCGCACCGGATATATGAGCATATATCGTATCTGAAAAACTTAAATCTTTTGGACATTGAGATGCACACGCACAACGATTTTGGCATGGCGACTGCAAACGCCATCTCTGGTCTGGAAGCGGGAGCTGTGAGCGTAAACACGACCGTAACAGGTCTTGGGGAGCGGGCGGGAAACGCCAGCTTTGAACAGGTGCTGATGGCTGCTGTCTGTTTATTTGAAGAAAAGCGGGAGATAAACCCGCACATCTTAAAAAACCTCGTCAAGCTCGTTCAAGAAGCCTCAAATCTCACCATAACGCCAAATATGCCGATAATAGGTAAAAATATATTTTCGCACGAGAGCGGCATACACGTCAATGGAATGATAAAAAATCGGAAAACTTACGAGGCGTTTTCGCCAAAGAGCGTTGGACTGAAACGCAACTACCCAATAGGCAAACATTCGGGCGGCTCAACGCTGGAGTTTTATATCAAAAAAATGGGGCTAAAACCCGACAAAAACGCTATCAACTCTATTTTGCCAAAGATAAGAGATATAGTGACAAAACGCAAAAAAGTTTTGAGCAAAGATGAGTTAAAGGCGTTATATTTTGGAGCGCTTTATGGAAAATATTGAGGAGAAAATCATTTGCGAGTGCGGCAACAAAACTATCAAAGAGGCTGAGGAGATATTTGCCCTCGCCGACCCTGCCCTAAGCTACAAAAAAGCCAAAAAACTCGTCACAGGGTGCGATAAAACCTGCTGCATATCACCTTTGATGGAGCTTTTTAAGATGGTGCGGGAAGGCAGCGTAGATTACAAAAAGATAGCTTATTTGATGGAGCGGCAAAACAGATGGCTCATCGTGCTGTAGAGTGTCCTTTATAATTTTTAGCTCGTTCGCTCACACGCCCTTTGTGTCATTGTGAGGAGCGAAGCAGAGTGACAATCTCAGCTCTATTTTTTACGCAAAATGACTGAAATAATATGAAATATATTGCTATTTATTGATATTATATTTATTTTTTGTGCCATTATAGTATGGATTGCCACGTTCGCAAGCTCACTCGCAATGACGGGAGTGGGTGTCATTTTGCGTCAGCAAAATACAGCAAACTTGTTTGCTGTAAGCCCCGTTGTAACTGCCAAGTATTTGAAGTGTTGATAGGATAAAGAGCGAGGACTGTTTGAACGACTGAGTGAGTTCCGCAGCTCCCTATCA
>JAITNC010000239.1 GCA_031290675.1 Campylobacteraceae bacterium
ATCTCCATCAACGACGAAAATGAGCAAAAAACTTATCTAAAATCCCCAAGTTTTGACGATGACGACATCATCACAACCACACTTGGCTACCTCAGAAGCAAGGTCAAAAGTTCTCAAAAGTGAAACTATGATAAAATCAACCTTTTAAAACAAAAAGGCGATGGCGTGGCAACATTTGTTCATTTAAGTGATGAGAAAAATACAGCGGCGATTATCAAAAATGGCATAAAAGGCGAGGTGGTATTTTGTATGCCTGTGATAACGGATTTTTACGCTACACATCAGTGGCTAAGAGAGATGAGGCGTTGTCATCGTGGTTGTAACATCATCGCTATATATTTTAAGATACCAGACGATGAGATGGTGCTTTGCGGTAACTATCTGTGTGAGTTGGAGAGAGCGTCCGCTAAAAAAGCTCACGAGATTTTCCTGAACCTGCCAAACAAGCTTGGATTTCAAGTGATGGTTGAGAGGAAAATCCTTAAAGCTGAGATAACGAGGACAAAACATTTACCGCAAACTATCGGCTGGAGATATTTTCCAGCGTCAAATGGTAAGCAACTCTGCTTTTGCCCCGCTTGCATATCTTTTGGCTCTTATAAGTCACGCTCTTTGAGGCAGGCGGAGATAAAAAAGCTCTTTAAGGCTTTGAGAGTAGCTGCGGACAATGAGCTGAAAATAGGTATTTTATACGAAATAGCGGATATGAGGTGTGAGATTGAGGGCGGTGATAAAAATGAGGCAGCTTTATCGGAGTGTCTTGATAGCAGCGATATGAAGCTCAAATGTGCGGCGATAGACTGCGCTCAAAGTTTGTATGGAAAAAAATACAGAGATTTTTTCCTTGAGAATATTTACAATATAGACGATAAAAGCATTATAGAAGCTTCTATCTGGGCGTTAAAAAATATGTATAAGGACGATGTCTTAAGTAAGATAGATATGACAAAATGCAGTGAGCTGGCGTTGGAAGTCATCAAAGAGTTGTTAGTTGAGGAGTAAAAAATGATAGATTGGAGTATCACTAAAGCGGCGATTTACAGGGCGAAAAAAGACACGCTCAAGGGCGTCTTTGAGATAGACACGATAACGCTTCCGCAACTTTTAAATATTGACGAACAAAAGAGCGCACTCGTAGAAAATACACGCAATTTTACAGAAGGCAAAAGGGCTTCGCACGCACTGCTTTGGGGAAGCCGAGGCACGGGCAAGTCATCGCTTGTCAAGGCTATTTTGAACGAATTTGCCGATAAAGGCTTGAGGCTGATAGAGTTCTACAAAGAGGACTTGCACGCTCTCACCGACATCAGCGACGAGATAAGACAGCTGCCGTACAAGTTTATCATCTTTTGCGATGATATCTCTTTTGAGAGCGGCGACTCCAGTTACAAAGCTATCAAAAGCGTCATAGAGGGCTCCATAGAGCTTCCGCCCAAAAATGTTTTGCTTTACGCTACCTCAAACCGCCGCCACCTGATACCGGAGTTTCACAGCGACAACGAAGGTACAAAAGTAGCGCAGGGCGAGATACACTACTCGGACAATGTTGAGGAGAAGATATCGCTTTCCGATAGATTTGGGTTGTGGTTGTCGTTTTATCAGGGTAGTTTTGAGGAGTATCTAAAAATAGTTGATAGTTATTTTCCCAAGATGAGTGATGAAAAGAGGGCTTTGATGCACGCTGAGGCGAAAAGATTTGCCTCTTTGAGGGCGTCAAGAAGTGGACGCACGGCGAAGCAGTTTTTTACGCTTTTTTATGATAAATTTTAAGGTTTTTTAATGAAAATAGGTTTTATAGGAGATGTCGTAGGGCGTCCCGGGCGAGGTATGATAGAGGCGCATTTGAGGCTCTTGAGAGATGAATTTGGCATAGACTTTGTCGTGGCAAATACGGAAAACGCTTCTCACGGCTTTGGGCTAACCATCAAAAACGCTCACGAGCTTTTTGGTATGGGCATAGACGCTATGAGCGGCGGCAACCACACGTGGGATAGAAAAGAGTTGGAGGAGGTGCTGGACGATTTGCCGATATTGCGTCCGTACAATCTGCCTCTCGGCGTCGTCGGGCGCGGGGCTTTGGTGTTTGATGTCAAAGGCGAAAAGCTCGGCGTCATCAATCTCATGGGGCATTTTTCCATGCCTATGTGCGACAATCCGTTCGTGAGCGTGAAAGAGGCGGTTGCACACGTGAAGGAGCAGGGCGCACAAAATATCTTTATAGATTTTCACGCTGAGTCTACGAGCGAAAAAGCGGCACTTTTTGCTATGCTCAAAGGCGAAATCTCCGCGCTCATAGGCACTCACACACACGTAGGAACGGACGATATGAGCATAGACAAAGGCACGCTTTTTTTGAGCGATGTTGGTCTTAGCGGGTGCAGGGACGGCGTCATAGGCGTTGATAAAGAGGCTCCTTTGAAGCGATTTCTCACAGGGCTTCCTGCTGCGTTTGAGATACCCTCAAAATGCAAAAAAGTCTTTCAAATGGCGATATTTACGCTTGAGGGCGGCAAATGCAGCGATGCTTTCAAGATAAAGATTTTTGAGAGCGGCGAGAGATTTATCCAAAAAGCGTACCATGAACAGCTTTGATTTACTATCGGCTTTGAAAAAAGCGGGCTACTTAAGTGAGAGTGCGCCAAGGCTTTGGTGGCCTAACGCAGGGAGTTTTGAAGTGCTCATAAGTGCCATACTAACGCAGCAGACGAAGTGGAGCAATGTAGAACTCTCGCTCGCAAACCTCAAAAAACACTCACTTCTATCTTTGGAAGACTTGGCAGATACGGACGAATATCTGCTCCAAACACTCATACAACCTTCTGGTTTTGCCCGCCAAAAATCATCAAGACTTATCGCTTTATCACGCAATATCATAGAGGATTTTGGCTCATTTGAAGCGTTGCAGCAAAGCGTGGAGCGGGAGTGGCTTTTGGCACAAAAAGGGTTGGGGCGTGAGAGTGCGGACGCTATACTTTGCTACGCTTGTTTAAAACCTGTTATGGTTCAGGACAGCTACACGGCAAGACTTTTGGCGCATTACGGGTATGAATTTGAGAGTTATGAGCAGATGCAAGAGTGGTTTTATGACGGCGTTTTGAGCGAATGGGACAGAGTCTTGGAACTGTACGGGCAAGATATAGACGAGCATACTGTGTGGGCAAGATTTCACGGCAAGATAGTGGAGTTTTGCAAACAAAATATAAATAAAAATACCATAATAAAAGACATTTTAGAGATATCGTAAGAAACATTGTCATTGTGAGCTTATGAAGCCACCCCCCCCTCCGTCATTGCGAGGAGCGTAGCGACGTGGCAATCCATCTTTCGCCTTTTTGCGCCACACACGCCCTTTTTGTCATTGTGAGTTCGCTTGCGAAGCGTGGCAATCTATATGATAATGGCACAAAAAGTAAATAATATATCAACAAGTAGCGATACATTTCATATTTTTTCAGCTATTTTTTGTGAAAGCTCACATTTTAACAGCTATTTTTTATCTGATCGCCGCTTTTTACTCAAGCTCATCTTCCAAAAAGAACTCTGTGGCGAAGTGTTCGGGCTCGCCTTCTTCTACCACACCTTTATAGACATATACTTTCCCGTTTGTTACCTTTGTGAAAAGGCAGCCTTTGTGGGTGTATATTATATCGTACACACTTTCACTGTCAGCTCCAAGAGAAAACTGATATTCCGTGCTTTTGTATGATATCTGCCCGTC
>JAITNC010000243.1 GCA_031290675.1 Campylobacteraceae bacterium
CTAAGTTTGGTATCATAAAGTCAAGTTTTCTAAAAGGCGCTTTTAAATGGATACGAAAAACATAATAAATGGCTCTCAAGAGAGGCTTATCACGGGTCTTGTGTTGCTTGGGATAGCCATAGTCATAGTCGCTGTTGATGCTCTTTCCGAACATCATTTTTTGACGTGGCTGGCTCTTGGCGTGATAGCTTTTTTTGCATTTGACGAAACTGTGAAAATGCTTCGCATTGAAAATAAAAAGATATATATTTACGCTGCGCTCGCTTGGGTTGCGGCTCTTTTTTACCCGACTCCCGAGATATTGACTTTCGGCGTTTTGGTAGTGATTTTGAGCGTTATGGCTTTCAAAAACAACGTTGAGTACAAGCTGCTCTTCCCGATACTCTACCCATTAGCCCCGATGTTGTTCCTGCTGGCTTTGCCGGAAGACTTTGGCATAGAGTACTTGGTTTGGCTTGTATTTATAGTCGGTATGACCGATACAGCGGCGTACTACACGGGCAAAAGCATAGGCGTTACGCTATTTTCTCCCGTATCTCCAAAAAAGACGTGGGAAGGATTTTATGCCGGAGTTACGGCGGGAACTATCTTTGGCGTAGTAGTGGGAATGTTTATGGTTTCGTTTTGGGCTGCACTCATCATATCTGTGAGCGTTTCGCTCTCTTCGGTTTTTGGGGATTTGTTTGAGAGTTACATCAAAAGAAGTGCGGGCGTGAAAGACAGCGGAAATATCCTCCCCGGACACGGCGGTATGTTAGATAGAGCCGACGGATATCTGTTTGGTGCGGTCGTGATGGTCATACTGTTGCGCATACTTTCAAATTGATGGTCGTACTCGGCTCTACAGGCTCCATCGGGCAAAATACACTTGATATAGCGAGGAGATTTTCACTTCCGGTGAAGGCTCTTTGCGCTCACTCCAATACGGCGCTTTTAAATCAGCAAATAGCAGAGTTCAAGCCTCTTTTTGTGGCTATCGGCGACAGGTCAAAAGCCAAAGAGGTAAATCACGACAGAGTATTTGCGGGCAGTGAAGGTATCTTGGAGATGATAGAGGAGAGTTACGCCAAAGATGAGATTTTGGTGAACGCTCTTGTGGGATTTGCGGGACTTGCCCCGACGCTCAAGGCTTCCGCTCTGGGTTACAAGATAGCCCTCGCCAACAAAGAGTCGCTGGTAGCGGCGGGAGAGTTTCTGGACATATCAAAGATAGTGCCGATAGACAGCGAGCATTTTGGGCTTTGGTATCTTTTGGGCTCAAGAAAGCCAAAACGGCTTATCATCACGGCGAGCGGCGGGGCGTTTAGAGATACGCCTTTGGAGTTGTTGCGTGAGGCGACTTTGGACGACGCCCTGAACCACCCAAATTGGAAAATGGGCAAAAAGATAACGATAGACAGCGCCACGATGGTCAATAAACTCTTTGAAGTGCTTGAGGCACGCTGGCTTTTTGGCTGTACGGATATAGACGCGCTCATAGAAACCAAGTCTATCATACACGCTTTTGTTGATTTCGCGGACGGCAGCACTACGGCGCATCTGGCGAACACAGATATGAGGCTTCCCATAGCGTTTGCGCTTTTAGGGGAGGTAGATGAGGCTATATTGGCAAATGTAGACCTTTTGAAGGTGCGAAATTTGGAATTTAGAGAGATAGACACGGCTCGCTACCCTGTGTGGAGTTTGCGAGGGGCGATACTGGAAAAACCCTCTTTGGGGGTCGTGCTGAACGCCTCAAACGAAGTAGCGGTAAAGCTGTTTTTGCAAGGGCAGATAGCCTTCACACAGATATCAAGATGTGTGCTGCGGGCAGTGGAGAGGTTTGAGCATACAAGAGCCGGAAGCATTGATGAGGTGTTTGAGATAGACCGGAGCGTTCGCTCTTTTTGTGCTGAATTTTTCGGCAAAAATGGCAAAATGTGATATCATTTTGCACAAAAACAAACTTTAAGGAAATGGTATGAGCAGAGTACCCCGCACAAATAAAGCGGTTGATGTGATAAAAGAGTTCATCGCTATGGAGAGTTTTGGCGGTATGTTGCTGCTATTTACGACTATTTTGGCTTTGATTGTCGCAAATACCGAGCTTACCGAGCACATTTATCACGACTTTTGGGAGAAACACTTTGGGCTTGTTTTCCACGAATTTAACGCTACGCTTAGTATGCACGAGTGGGTAAACGACGTGCTGATGGCGATATTTTTCCTCTCGATAGGGCTTGAGATAAAAAAAGAGATGCTGATAGGCAATTTAGCCAGCACGAAAAAGGCGTTGTTTCCCATCATAGCGGCATTTGGCGGTATGATTATCCCTATTTGTATCTATCTTGCCATCAACTTTGAGGGCGAGTACAAACACGGTTTTGGCATTCCTATGGCGACCGATATAGCCTTCGCTTTGGGAATTTTGATGTTGCTTGGCAGGAGAGTGCCTGTAGAACTTAAAGTATTTTTGGTAACTTTGGCTGTCGTGGACGACCTCGGAGCGATAGTCGTCATCGCACTTTTTTACTCAAACGGTATCGTTGTGCCATATCTTTTGTCGGCGCTTTTTGTGGTTTTGACGCTCTTTACGCTGAACAAATTTGGCGTAAAAAACATCTTTGTTTATCTCATTGGCGGACTGTTTTTGTGGTATTTTGTACATCACAGCGGCATACACGCAACGATAGCAGGCGTACTGCTCGCCTTCACTATACCGCTGAGGGTTGAGGTCGTGGCGAAAAGCCCTCTGGCTAAAATGGAGCACGTTTTGAACCCTCTGAGCGCATATGTTATCATGCCTGTGTTCGCCTTCGCCAACGCCGGAGTTACCATAGGCGGCGAGTTCAGCGTCAATAGCGTTACGATGGGCATCATACTCGGACTTGTCGTGGGCAAACCGATAGGAATTTTCCTTTTTACATTTTTGTCGGAGAAGTTCGGCATAGCCAAAAAACACGAGGGTTTGACGTGGACGCACATCTTTGGAGCGGGCATACTCGGCGGTATCGGCTTCACGATGTCCATCTTTATAGCCACTTTGACGTTTGGAGGGGATATGCTTGCCGAAACCAAACTTACGATTATGATAAGCTCACTCATAGCGACGGTAGTGGGATTGCTTTTCTTTAAAGTGTGGGTGTTTAGGAGGGGGGCGAGGGTGTGACTTGTCTCCTAA
>JAITNC010000027.1 GCA_031290675.1 Campylobacteraceae bacterium
CCTTTAAAATTTAGTTTAAAATTATACAAAAAAAGCTCTGTTTTCTGTCTTGTTTTTGTTATTTTGGCGTTTTGTTTTCAAAAAGAGTGTTTTTTGTGCAACTTTATGATTGACAAACAAAGCTATAAAAATATATAATGACACCAACCTGAAAAGTACATAGGAGTTAATTAAAGTGTCATACAAAAAGCTAGCGCAATTTGCCTCAAAGTACAAAACTGTACCTGTTTATATGACTATACATCAAGGCGATTATACCGCTATAGAAACGTTTAGGGCGTTGAAAAATATCTCACGCCACTGTTTTATTTTAGAGAGCCTTGAGGATACGAAAGAAACGGGCAGATATACATTTTTGGGGTATGACCCCAAGCTTGAGATATCCTGCAAAGACGGCGTTTTGAGCATAAAAAACGGAACAGATATAGAGATAAAAACAGACAACCCAAACGAATACATACAAAAGATTTTGTTTGACAACTCCGGAGTGAAATTTGACGAATTGCCGCCATTTACGGGCGGGCTTGTGGGGTATTTTTCGTACGACTACATCAAATACAGCGAGAAGAGTTTGAAGCTTGACGGGGAGGACGAGGAGCAGTTCAAAGATATGGATTTGATGCTTTTTGATAAAGTCATAGCCTTTGACAACTACAAAAAGCAGATTTTTTTGATAGTCAATATCAAAACAGACGCACTTGAGGAAAATTTCAACAAAACCGAAAGCCAGTTGAGGCAGATGGAGAGGCTCATATCTCAGGGCAAAAAGGCCGACATCGCGCCGATAAAGCTAAAGGGCGGTTTTAGCGCACTTTTTGACGAAAAACAGTACTGCGAGATGGTAGAAAAAGCCAAATGGCACATCAAAGAGGGAGATATATTTCAAGTCGTATTATCAAACCGCTTTGAGGCTGAGGCTGAGGGGAGTTTGTTTGGCACTTACAAAGCCTTGCGTGAGCTAAATCCTTCGCCTTATATGTTTTACTTTAGCTCCGACAAGGTAGAAATAGCAGGTGCGTCGCCTGAGACATTGGTCAGACTACAAGAACGCTCACTGTTCACGTTTCCGTTGGCGGGTTCAAGAAGGCGGGGAGCGGACAAAAGCGAGGACAGAATGCTGGAAGAGGAGCTTTTGCGTGACCCGAAAGAGCTCGCCGAACACAATATGCTTGTAGACCTCGGGCGCAACGACCTCGGCAAAATCAGCAAATTTGGCTCGGTAAAAGTTGAAAAATACCTCTCCGTGCTGCGTTTTTCACACATAATGCACATAGGCTCTACCGTAAAGAGCGAGCTGCTTGAAGATAAAAACGCCCTTGATGCCATAAGCGCGGTCTTGCCGGCAGGTACGCTCTCCGGTGCGCCAAAGATACGTGCCTGCGAGATAATACACGACCTTGAAGGCAACAAACGCGGCATATACGGCGGGGCGATAGGCTACATCAGCCTGAGCGGCGATATGGACACGTGTATAGCCATCAGAATAGCCTTCAAAAAAGACAACAAAGTCTATGTGCGCTCTGGTGCGGGAATAGTCGCCGATAGCGTTGCGAAAAACGAATATGACGAGTGCGCCAACAAAGCTCTTGCGGTTTTTAAGGCGATAGAGATAGCCTCAAAGGAGAGCGAATGATACTTTTGATAGATAATTACGATAGTTTTTCATACAATCTTTATCAACTGATAGGCGAGATGAACCCCGATATAAAGGTCATTCGCAACGACGAGCTGAAGCTCAGGGAGATAGAAGCTTTGAACCCAACCTTCATCATACTCTCCCCCGGACCCGGACGCCCCGAAAATGCCGGCGTATGTATGGACGTGGTCAAGTATTTCTCTGGCAAAGTGCCGATACTTGGCGTTTGCCTTGGACATCAAGCCATCTGCGAAGTGTACGGTGCGAGAGTTGGTTACGCCAAAACTTTGATGCACGGCAAACAGTCGGTCGTGAGTATAGACACGGATAGCAAGATTTTCGCAGGGCTGCCAAAAGAGATATTGGTCGCCAGATACCACTCCCTCGCCGCCGATAGCGAGCAAATACCAAACACCCTACAAGTAATAGGCAAAACAAACGACAACGAGATAATGGCAGTAAAACATACTGATTATGAGGTGTACGGCGTACAATTTCACCCTGAGTCAATCCTAACACCAGAGGGCAAAAAGATACTGAAAAACTTTTTGGGGTAAACGCCCACTCTTGTGTCATGACACAAGAGTGGATTGCCACGAGCGAGAGCAAACTCGCAATGACGGGAGGTTCCGTGTCAATCCAAATAATTGGAGTCTGACACGGGTTTTAAAAAAGACACGAAACGCCCCCTGAAAATTTAATAGCCTTGAATATTTAAGAATTTATAATTATCGCACCCAGCCTGATCCCCTAAATCACACGCTTTGCCATAATATTGCTTGGCTGTTTGGTAGTTTTGCTTCACGCCTTTCCCGGTATAGTATAAAACACCAACATTACGACAACCTAATGCATTTTCGCCATCGCAAGCTTTTTGAAAATACTCTTTAGTTTTGAAATAGTCTTGTTTCACGCCTTGTCCACTATGGTATAAAATACCAAGATTGGAACAACCTAATGCACTTCCGCTATCACAAGCTTTTTGATAATACCCTGCAGCCTTTACGTAGTCTTGCTTCACACCTTGTCCATCACCGTACAAAACTCCAAGGTTATAGCAACCTGTCGCTTCTCTGCCTTTGCAAGCTTTTTGATAATACTCTGCAGCTTTTGCGTAGTCTTGCTTCACGCCTTCCCCTTTAGCGTATGAAAGACCGAGGTTGAAACAACCTGCCGCTTGTCCGCCATCACAACCTTTTTGGTAATAATTAGATGCTTTTTGATAATCACCTTTTTCATAAGCCTCATCAGCCTTTTTAGCTATATCAAAATCAGCGGCTGTTTGACCAAAGCAAAACCCAGCTAAACAGACCAAAATCAACAACTTTCGCATTTTTGTTCCCTTTATAATTTTAAATTAATTTAAAATTATACAAAAAAAGATTTAAATTTTTTTTAAAAAATACTACTTAGCTTTGCACTCTACTGTTTGCTCGCTATTATATGCGCCGGATTTGGTAACCAATCTGTTTTTTGTTAGCTCGACTATCGTGCTGCGATCATTCTCGGTATAGTCACGCTCTTCAGATTCTTTAATACTTGTTGTTACCAACTCTTCTATAGCTCTAGCTATCTCAGGAGCTTCTTTGCTTTTTGCACTATAAGTTTTTATTACACTTATAAGTTCATAACCCTCAAGTTCCCACGTGCCGCTTTCAACTATCTCAAGTGTGTATTTTTGCGGCTTTGTGTAAACAACTTTTGATTTTCCGGAAAATGTCCCATTTTTTTTGTAGATACCTTCACTACTTCCTTTTCCTGCCACACCGTCTTCATCAAAGACAGAATCGCACTGCCATGTTTTACCGACTAACAAACTCATATCAAAGTTTTTGGCTCCGATAATTCCGACCATTAGCACTAAAAGGCAAAAAAATATCCTTTTCATCACAACTCCTTTTGATATCGCTCTTTTTGGCATGGTCATTCTCCCTTGTAGTTCAGGCAGTCTTGCAGCCATTTATTTTCTTTGATAAGTTTCTCTTTTTCTCCCGGAGCAAAAGGTGTTTTTTGGCGTATATTGGTACCTCTTTGTTGATATGTTACAGCTGATACAGTTTCACCACTGTCTATATCCCAATCAGCAAAGGCTTTTGTCTCATTTCCCTTTTCAATGTATACTTTTACCGACCTCGCATAAAGACTGTCCTCTGCTCTGTAAATGGCTTTCCCCCTACTGTTATCAGCTTCAAAACCCCAAATGCCGCATATGTTTTCGCCATTCTCTATTAAAAAATAGTGCTCAGCAGCATATACTGTGTTTCCTCCATAATTAAAATGTCTATGTCCAAACACTCCCGGAATGTGTAAAACGAAGTCGCCTGCTGATACTTTATCATATTTATAGCCAATCATAAAAGCCCTTGCCCATTTTCCTTCAAATTTATGTTTATTTAATTGTTTATCAAGTTCTGAAAGTTCAGCAACTTTTTTCATAGTCTCATTGATGCAGCCATTATCATCTAACTCAGCACACAATTTATCTCTCTCTTTAAGCCAAGCCCTCTGTTTTTGTATAAGCTTGGTTTTATTGTCATTTGACAAAGAGTTTATGACTTGCTTATATACTCTGTTGAGGCGTTCATCAATAAACCCATATTGGCTGTTGATACATTTATCTCTGCTTCCCTTTCCCCAATCGTCTGTTATATCCATATCGTAGCAATTGTCTAAAGTATAATTAGACCAATCTATAGCATTTGCCAACTGAAGGCTAAATAGTAAAATCAAAAGTGTTTTTATAAAGCTTGATATCGATTTTATTTTTGAGGTAGTTTTATCTTGAATTGCATTATTTCTATCAGTGGCATTTACCAATATTGGTTTTAATTTGTTATTTGCAAAAATCATCATCATTTCCCTT
>JAITNC010000238.1 GCA_031290675.1 Campylobacteraceae bacterium
CCGACGTAACGCAAATATGCGCAGGGTATCCGAAGGACAGTTACACTTAGGGGGAGTTTCTTTGCGCCACTTTCTTTCGGAAAAGAAAGTGGCAAGAGTAAGAGCGAACCAAAAGAGACAAGACAAGAGAGTTGAGATCGTCACGCCTGAGTACAGGCTCACGATGACACAAAGAACCAAGCTAAAATACGAAAAAGACTAAATGCTTCACTGTGGGTTACAAAAACCTCTTTAACCACAGCGGCGGGTTCTCGTTTGCCAGTTTCACGATGTCGCACAACATAGCCTCTATCGGTTTATTTTCTTTTTCGCTTTTGAGGACAAATATGCCCGCGCTTTTGACCATCAAAGAGGCTCTTGGACCTATTTGCGCCGCGCAGAGTATATCGGCCTCTTTGATGCGTTCTATCTTGTAGCCGAGCTTGTCTATCTCTTCGGCTATCTCGTCTTTTGCCTCCAAGGCTTTCACAAAACGCCACTCGCCGCCTGCCAACTCGTAGAGATAAAAGCATTTACACCACCCAAAATGGTCATTTATATGTACATTGTCGGTTGAGGCGAATGCTATTTTCATCTTTTTAGCTCACTACATTGGTGTGTTTTTCTCGCTTGGCGATAGATACGCCGGCTTGAAAAGGCTTTGGAGATACTGCAGGAAAGAGCGTTTCGCCTTTTTTGTTCTCTCTGATTTTGTAAATACCGTTTTTGTGTCCGTCCATGTAGTAGTCATTGTACTCGGCGATATACGGCAAGTCCCATACTATCGCACCTTCGGTCGGACAGTTCGTGGCACACCTCGGGTCGCTCCCCTCGCACTCTATACATTTTTCGGGTTTGACGTAAGTCACATCTCCACCCAACGGGGAGTCCTCAGCCCCAACGATAGCGGTAGCGGGACACTCCTCTATACAGGCGCCGCAGTTGATGCATAATTCTGTAATTTTCACAGCCATTTCAAATCCTTAATATAAATTACGATTTAACATGCAAAATTTATTCCTTTGGGCAGCGGAACGAAATGTGCATATAAGTACTTTATGGTAGTAACAAGAACTTTATTAAACGATTTATTGAACGAGAGCGACTGCTCCCACGCAAAGAGCAAAAAAAGCAGCTGCGACAAGCCAAAGCCCGGCAATACGAGCGGCGGTTGTGCTTATGAAGGGGCGCAAATCTCGCTGTTCCCGTACGCTGACACAGCCCATATAGTACACGGGCCGCACACGTGCCTTGGAGCTTCTTGGGAAACAAGAGCCTCGCTCACAAGTTATGAGGGCGAAAATAACACGCCGCTTGGGTATTGCACAAATATCACGACGCAGGATATCATCTTTGGCGGCGATAAAAAGCTAAACGAGGCGATAGAGTACATCATCGCCCAAAAAAACCCAAAAGCCGTTTTTGTGTACGAAACTTGCGTTACGGCTATGATAGGCGACAACATAGACTATGTATGCAAAGAGGCTTGGAAAAAGTTCGGCATTCCGATAGTCCCGATACACGCCGCAGGTTTTATCGGCGGGAAAAACTTGGGCTCAAGACTTGCGGCGGAGTCAATACTAAGTTACTTGATAGGGACAAAAGAGCCGCAGAGCATTCACCCTTTTGGCGTCAATCTGATAGGCGACTACAACGTTACGGGCGATATGTGGCAGTACAGAAGCATACTTGAAAAGATAGGCATCAAGGTCATCTCAACGCTCTCAGGCGACGGCAGAGTGGACGACATACGCCAAGCGCACACGGCAAAGCTAAATGTCCTTATCTGCGCCAAATCGCTCGTAACACTGTGCAGAAAGATGAGAGAGAAGTACGGTATCGCTTATGTGAGCGTGTCATTTTACGGCAAGAGGGACACGTCAAACGCCATAAGAGCGATAGTAAACGCACTCGGCGACGCACAACTGTGTGAGAGGGCAGAGGTCATCATAGCGGCGGAGGAGGCAAAGTTGGAAGAGAAGCTTTTGCCTTACAAAAAACTTCTCAAAGGCAAAAAAGCGATACTCAACACGGGCGGCAACAAGTCTTGGTCTATCGCCTCCGCCCTGCAAGATATAGGGCTCAACGTGGTCGCTACTTCTATCAATAAATCCACCGAAGAGGATATAGAGATGGCTAAGAAATATGTGGACATTTTGTTTCAAAATCCCACAGCCGACCAGCCAAAACTGATAGACGAACACGGCATAGATATATTGCTCGCGGGCGGGCGGAGTTTGTACACGGCTATCAAAAAAAAGATAGCTTTTGTGGACGTCAATCAAGAAAAAAAGGTGAGTTACGGAGCGTACGAGGGGTTGCCAAACCTGGCTCAAGATGTTTGCGATGCGCTGGCAAATCCCGTCTTCAAGCTCGTAGGAAAGAGGGCGCCGTGGGAGAGCTGATAAACAGAGGCTACACAAAGCCGCTGCATGTAAATCCCCTGAAACTTTCGCAGCCTATGGGGGCGACTTTGGCTTTTTTGGGCGTTAAAAATTGTATGCCGCTGATGCACGGAGCGCAGGGGTGCGCATCATTTACAAAGGTTTTGTTCACAAGGCACTTCAAAGACCCCGTACCTATCCAGACGACGGCTGTAAACGACATAACGGCTATCATTGACGGCGGCGAGTTGTCCATATCTGAAGCCATCTCAAATATAACAAAAAAGGTTGCCCCCGAGCTTATCGGACTTTTCACGACAGGACTTACGGAGATAAAAGGCGACGACATCAACGGCATCAGCTCGCTTTTGAAAGAGAAACACACGATAGTTTATGTCAATACGCCCGATTTTGAGGGGGGACTTGAAAGCGGTTGGGCTAACGTGGCGACAAATATCATCAAACAGCTCGCAGGCAAAGAGGGCGAGGTAGATAAGCGCAAAGCCCTTCTCATACCAAACGTCAATCTAACCCCGATAGAGGTGGAAAAGATAAAAGAGAGTTTGGAAACACTCGGGCTCAAAGCTTACGCCTTGCCTGATTTGAGCGATTCGCTTGACGGGCATCTCGGCGTCAAACAGGGCGCTTTGAGCGGCGGCGGCATAAGCGTGGAGGAGATAAAAAAGCTCGGAAATGCCGGAGTTGTGATAAGCGTGGGAAGCTCGGTAAAAGAGTGCGCTTTGAGTTTTAAGGAGAGGTTTGAAGATACGGTGGTTTTGCATTTTGACTCTCTGCAGGGACTTGTGGCGAGCGATGAATTTTACGAAAAAGTGTTGGGGTATTTGGGCGTGAGCGATGTGAACGTGAGTGTCAAAAAATGGCGCTCAAGACTTCAAGATATGCTGCTTGATACGCATTTCACACTTGGCAAGGCGAAAGTCATCACGGCAGACGAACCTGACAGCGCTTACGCTATATCGAACGCACTTATGGAAGCGGGCGCTAAGGTAGAGGCGTTTATCTCGCAAAAAAGCGAAATATCCGGTAAATTTCAATGTCCGGTTAGGGTAGGGGATTTTGAGGACTTAGAGCAGAGCATTGAGGGCGACACCTCGCTGCTGATATCAAATTTTCACATAGAGCGCATAGCCCACAAATACCATAAAGCGTTTTTGATAAGAGGCTTTCCAAACTACGAACAGGTCGGCGCAAATCTTAGGAATAACGTACTTTATGAGGGGAGCTGCGCTTTTTTGAGCGAATGCTCTAACCTGCTTTGAAGTCTTTTACAATTTTTAGCTTGTTTTTTCGCACA
>JAITNC010000007.1 GCA_031290675.1 Campylobacteraceae bacterium
TAATTTCACCTTCATTTTATTGGGTCCTTAGCTCAGTTGGTTAGAGCAATCCGCTCATAACGGATTGGTCGCAGGTTCGAGTCCTGCAGGACCCACCAACCCTCCTTATGATAATTTCCCTTCAAATCACAAAAATCATCTTTTAAATAAAGTATGAAAATTTTATTTTAAGCTCCATTTTCCGTCATTGCGAGCTTGTACCCAAGCGTGGCAATCCACTCTTGTGTCATGGCTTCGGCGTAGCCGTAAACATCTGTGTTTATTTGTATTTTCTTTAGCATAAATAACGAGAGCTGAGATTGTCACGTCGCTTCGCTCCTCACAATGACACAAAGGGGCAAAAAACCACCCCGTCCTACGGACACCCCTCCGCAGGAGGGGAATTTTAATACCAAATTTACAAAATTTTAGCGTCAGTTTTTTGCCGGGTAATGAGGCGCAAATGAAGCCCGTGAGCGGTGCGTACTTGAGGTTCGACGAGCGAGCGCGGCGAAATTGCAACGATGTTAGCGTGCAAAAGAGTCAGCTAAAAATTGTAAAAGCCGAGATGTCCAAGCATACCAAATTTATGATTTCTATGGCACAGCTATTTTGTGCCAAGACGAGGCAAGGAGTGAGCCTGCTAGGAATAATACGAACTGGTATATGACGACGCAGGCGAACAACTAACGAAGTATTGGTGCAAAAGAGCGTGCCAGAAAACATAAAAGATTAGCTTAGGAGATTTTGCTTGCAAAATCTCCGTATAAACAAAAAAGGATTACCCTTGTATCAACGCCTCTATCGGGTTCAAATTTGACGCATTCTTGGCGGGAATGTACCCAAATATCACACCGATGATAGACGAGCAGGCTATAGCCGTCATAACAGACAAAGCCGAATATACCATCTGAAAAGTTTCACTCAAGCTATTAAACACGAAGCCTATCAAAAACGATAATGCCAGCCCCGCCACTCCGCCCATAAAGCAGAGCAAGATGGCTTCAACCAAAAATTGCCTCAATATATTTTTCTGCTTTGCACCTATCGCCATGCGTATACCTATCTCTTTTGTGCGTTCGGTTACGGAAACCAGCATGATATTCATCACGCCGAGCCCTCCAACGCTCAGCGATATCGCCGCTATGCACATTATCAGCAGTGTCAAAGCTCCCCCGATGACATCATCTATAAGTCTTCTTATACTGTCGCTATTGACCGTGAAAAAATCTTTTTTGCCGTGTATGGATTTGAGCGTTTTGACAACGCCGTCTTCGGCTATGTGCGGATTTATCTCATCATACACTTTGACCGTGATGGAGGCTATATCCTGCGAGCCTGTTATCTTGTACATCACGGCTGTGTAGGGAGAGTAGAGGCTGAGCGTCAAGTCAGGAGGCCCGATAGCTTGGCCGTCGGAGATGATGCCTATGATGTGAAACGGCTGTTTGTTGAAAAAAACTACCTTGCCGACAGCCTCCTCATCTTTGAACAACTCTTTTTTGATATTTTGATTTATCACGGCGACCGAAGACGCCGCACTCACCTCATCAGCGTTAAATCCCCGTCCTGAGCCTATTTTTTCATTGCGGGCGTCAAAAAACTGCGCTCCTACGCCGTTCATATTTGCCGTAACGACTCTGTTTTTGTATATCAAAAGTCCGCTTTGCGCGATATTTACACTCGTGCTTTGTATATAACTTTGCTTAGCGAGCGTATCGGCGTCTTTGGCTTTTAGAGTTTTTACTTTATTGATTTTTATATCCCCAAAGCCGGCTCCGGGGATTATCTCTATCGTGTTTGAACCCATAGAATTTACGCTTGTTATTATCCCCTCTTTTGAGCCTTCGCCGAGAGCCACGACCGATATAACAGACGTAATGCCTATGATGATACCGAGCATAGTCAAAACGGAACGCATTTTATGCGCAAATATCGCCTGTATGGACATATGCAACACTTCTTTAAATTCAAAAAGGCTAAAAATTTTCTTGCTTTTTTTGACACTCTGCTTTGAGGAGTCGTAAAAAGTCGCTTTAACTCTGCTGTCCGAAATGACCTCGCCGTCTCTCAGCTCAATCATACGATTGGCGTACGAAGCTATCTGTTTATCGTGCGTTACGAGAATGATAGTATGCCCCATTTCGTGCAGGTTTTTCAAGATATTCATGACCATTTCGCCGCTTTTACTGTCAAGCGCACCCGTAGGCTCGTCCGCTAAGATGACTTGCGGCTCGTTCATCAACGCTCTGGCGATACTCACTCTTTGCTGCTGACCGCCTGAAAGCTTATTTGGTTTATCGTGAGCCTTTTGCTCAAGGTTTAAATCCCGCAGCAGATTGTAAGCTTTTTTCTCTCTTGTTTTTTTCTCCATACCATAATATATAGACGGCAGCGACACATTGTCTATCACGTTTAGAGAGTTCAACAGGTTGTATCTTTGAAAAATAAACCCAAAAATCTCGCACCGTAGCTGCGATAAAGCGTCTTTGTCCATACCCGAAGTATCCAAGCCGCCTATCTTGTACAGACCCGAAGTTTGCGTGTCAAGGCAGCCTATGATATTCATCAATGTAGATTTGCCCGAACCAGACTGCCCGACTATAGCGACAAAATCGCCTTTTTGGATAGAGAGGTTTATGTTTTTCAGCACGTGGATTTGTTCGCCGAAAGACTTGTGTATGTTTTTCATCTCAATGATATTGTTCATATTACAAGTCCAGACCTTCCGGTATCTCTTTCTCTTTTTGGGCTATCTCTTTCGCACTCATATAAGATATGACCGCCTCGTCGCCTTCCGATACTCCGCTTTTTATCTGCGTGTAAACATTGTCAAAGATGCCCGTTACGACCTCTTTTTCATACAGCTTGCCCTCTTTTAGCACGGTTATATATTTTTGTCCGTTTTTTTGCTTTATCGCGGCACTTGGAGCCATCAAAACATCTGCGGCTTTTTCTATCTCTATAGCGTTTTGCGTTGTCATACCTATTCGCAATTTTGCGTCCGTGTTGGCGACTATCAATCTCCCGTAATAATATATCGCCTCGTTGGCTTTGACCACGCCGCTGTATTCGTTGTTTGTCAATAAAGTAGGACCCGGGTCTATGGAAGCTAACTTCGTTTCGTACATCATCTCAAATTCTGAAAATACCGAAAATCTCACTTTCATTCCGCTTTTTATCTTTGTGATGTCGCTCTCGGATATCTCCATCAGTATCTCAACTTCGTCCAAATCCGCTATCTGGACTATGGTCGGCGTGTTCATCAAAGAGTTTACACTCTGCCCCTGCGTGATAGGTACAGATACGACAACACCATCAAGCGGGGAGATTATCTTTGTGTCGTTTAGATTTTTTCTGGCGTTATTGACGGCTATTTTCGCCTGCGAGAGGAGCATCTCTATCTCCAAGAGTTTCGCCCTTGCGCTTTCGTATTCGTTTTTGGCGTTCTCCAGCGCCTCTTTTGAGATAGCGTTTGAGTGGGAAAGCTGCTTTGTGCGCTCAAACTTCAAAGACGCGACCTCAAGCGAAACATGCGCTGCTTCCAACTGCGCCGCGTAGCTTTTCTCTTTGGCTATGTTTGTGTCAAGTTCGTTTTGCTGTGCTGTTGAGTCTATTTGAGCCAAGAGTTCGCCTTTTTTTACCCTGTCCCCTACTTTGACATAAATCTCTTCTATCTGCCCCGACACCAGAGCGCCGACCAAAACAAGCTTTGAAGCTCTGACCTCACCTGTCGCCGTTACGCTTTTTGTGATATCTCCACGTGAGATTTTTTGCGTGAGATACGTCATATCATCGCCGCTTGAACCAACAAAATACACCGCCGCCGCTATCACCACGCAAATCGCTATGATAGTTTTTTTGCCCACCTTTTGAAGTATCATCGTCCGCTCCGTTTAAGTTTTTGTATATTTTCGCAAAATCTCATTTATCACGACAAGAGCATCTGCAAATCTTTCAACATCATCGCCTTTTATCGGCTCCAAAGCTGTCCTTATCATATATCTCAGGTATTCCATTCCCTCGTTCGCTACATCTCTGCCATCGTTCGTCAAGATATAGTAAGTATTTCGTCTATCTTCTTTATCTATCTCACGCTCAACCCACCCTTTTTGCTCAAGCTTTTTGAGCATAATGCACAAAGAGGCTGCCGACACATCTTCTCTTTTTGCGATATCCCGCAGCAGCGAGCGTCCGCCAGCGTCAAGAATAGAGAGCAAAATCTTAACCCTTTGAGGGGTTTTCTCTTTGTCATCAAACACAGGAACGCTCATAGCGTCACCCATTTTTTTGATGATTAGCAAATTTTCCTCAAATAGCTGGCTGATATCTTTTTTACCCATTTGGCTGTTCCTTTTCTATTTTACTGTCTGCATTATAAATCATTAAACATTAAAATCATTTTAGAGTAAAATAATTTTTGAAAATTTTGGGCATAATACTCAAATTGTCATTCAGAGGCGAAGCCCCCCCATTGTCATGCTGAGGCGTAGCCCCCATTGTCATGCTGAGCCTGCGAAGCATCTGTGTTTCTCCCCTCTCTCCGTCATTGCGAGTTTGCGTCAGCAAGCGTGGCAATCCACTCTTGTTTGTAATACAATGTAATACAAACACAGATGCTTCGCTTCGTTCACGCATGACAAAAGGCTGGATTGCCACGCCTGAATACAGGCTCGCAATGACGGAGAGAGGGGCTGAGAGCTGAGATTGTCACGTCGCTTCGCTCCTCACAATGACACAATGGTGGGGCTTCGCCTCAATGACACAAAGGGGTGTGTGCGGTGCAAATGGGGGCTTCGCCGCTTGTCTATCAAAAGAGTGGATTGCCACGCCCGCAAGCGGGCTCGCAATGACGGGAAGTGAGAGCGCGGCGAAATTGCAAAGTAATTAGCGAAAGAGCAAGCTAAAAATTGTAAAAGACGAGATATTGTAAATAGTAACTATTTTTAGCTATTATCTCAAATTTACAAATAAAGTCTACTATTTATACAGATTTTTAGTGTTTTTATTATAAAATTAATTTCAATTTTTTTAAGGAAGGTTTTAGATGAGAAAGATTTTATTATCTGTCGTAGTTGTGGTCGTTGTATTGGCGGGGTATTCCGCTTACACCGTCTTTCATTCAAAAAGTAAGGTTGATGCCTTTTTTCACCTCAATGAGGGCA
>JAITNC010000012.1 GCA_031290675.1 Campylobacteraceae bacterium
CGCCAAAAGAACCCTCAAAAACACCCGAACTTCCCGAAAACACAAAATCAAAAAAGGCGAAATAGATGTTTGAGGACTTGAAACCGCACCTGATTGAGCTCAAAAAAAGACTTCTTATCTCCATAAGCGTGTTTTTTGTCCTGTTTATCGTCGTGTTTCCGTTTTGGAAGCCCATAGAGATGTTTATGGCGAAGCCGCTTTTTGAGGCGATGAACGTAGAGTACAAACTGAGTTATGACATGACATTTCAAAATCTCTATCAAAGCGTTACAAATTTTGATATGCCTGAGGAGCTGAAAAACAACCCGATTATGATGACAAACGACATATTTGAGGCTGTTTTTATGTCTTTCAAGATATCGTTTTTCACGGCTTTTATATTTGCGCTGCCTGTGATATTTTGGCAGTTTTGGCTCTTTGTCGCGCCCGGACTGTACGACCACGAGAAAAAGTACGTCATACCGTTCGTGCTGTTTGCGACTGTGATGTTTCTGCTCGGGGCGGCGTTTTGTTACTATGCGGTATTGCCTCTGAGCTTTGGATTTGCTATCGGTTTTAGCAAGGGTTTGTTTGTATATGTGCCGAAAATCACCGAATACGTGGGCACTTTCATCAAACTTATGATAGGCTTCGGACTCTCTTTTGAGTTTCCCGTCATAAGTCTGTTTTTGGCGAAATTGGGTTTCATCACCGACAAAACCCTCAAAAGCTTTTTCAGATACGCCATCGTGCTGATATTTGTATTTGCCGCCATTATCACTCCGCCCGATGTCATATCGCAGGTGTTTATGGCTATACCGCTGTTGCTTTTGTACGGGCTTTCTATATTGATAGTGCGTATGATAAACCCTTACAAAGAAGAAGATGATTTGAGCGAGGAAGATGTTAAAGCTTGACCCATCTCTGTCGTCAAGTTACGACTATCATCTGCCAAACTCACTCATAGCTTCTCACCCTATCCACCCCAAAGAGAATGCCGCCCTGCTCGTGTATGAACGAGCTTCAAATAGGATAACGCACGCACATTTTGGAGAAATATTTGATTTTTTGCCAAACGATTTGAGTGTTTTACTGAATGATACAAAAGTGATACAAGCCCGCATATTTGGGCTTAAAGAGCGTGGCGGGGGCGTTGAGCTGTTATTTAACTCGCCCTTAAACCAACATAGATTTAAAGTACACATAAAAGGCAGAGTAAAAGCGGGCAGCAGGCTTGTTTTTGAGCGTGGCTTGAGTGCGGAGGTACTGGAGCTAAACAGCGACGGCACAAGGGTCGTGAGCTTTTGGCAAAATGGCAAAATGCTGGAAACGCACGAGCTTTTCGCTGTTCTTGATACGATAGGACACGTGCCGCTGCCGCCGTACATCAAACGAGATGACACGCAAGAGGACGTGGTGGAGTATCAGACGCTTTTCGCGAAAAACGAGGGTGCTGTAGCCGCGCCGACCGCCTCTTTGCACTTCAGCGAGCAGAGTTTTGCGAAACTTCAACAAAAATACGAAACAGAGTTTATCACGCTTCACGTTGGGGCGGGAACTTTCAAGGGCGTGGAGAGTTTGGACATCAAAAATCACACTATGCACAAAGAGTATTTTGATATACCAGAGCCCGCCGCACAAATCATCAAAAGTGAGAAAAAAATCCTAAGTGTCGGCACGACTGTAACAAGGAGTATTGAGTATTTTGTCAGAACGGGACGATATAGCGGCGAATGCGACCTGTTTTTGAACCCGTTAAATCCGCCAAAAAGAGTGGACTACCTGCTGACAAATTTTCACCTGCCACGCTCCACGCTGATAATGCTCGTAGCGGGATTTATAGGGCTTGAGGAAACTTTGAGGGCATACAGGGAGGCTGTGGAGAGAAAATACCGCTTTTTCTCATACGGCGACGCAATGCTGATAGTGTAATATATGTTTTTTATACTATAATAATGCAAAGTATTAAAAGGGGCAAGAAAATGAGAGCATATCAACCAAAAAGCATAGAAGAGAGCTTGGCAATTCTTTGGGAATACAAAGATAAAATACCACAAAAAACATATGAAAATATATATGATATCATATGTGATTTTGCTATTGAAAATATGTTTTTAGATAGAGAGGATATTGAAACAGATATAAAAATTTTATCAGGAGAGATTACATTAGAAAAATCAATAGCTGAAACAATTGACAATTTTAAGGCTAGACAATCTAAGGCTTCATAGTGTCTATTTATACAGACAAGTTATTAAATTCAAATTTGATAGGTGCTAAAACAACTGACGAACTATTTTTAATGGAAAGAAAATTAAGTCAAACAAAAGTGCTTTATTTAAAGCAAAATCCTATTAAAGGCGATTTTGACTATAAACATCTAAAAGATATTCATAAGTTTATTTTTGAATATATATATTCAACGGCAGGAAAAGATAGAGCCGAGCTTGGTTTTAAAAATACACCATTTGGCAAATATGATAATGACGGCATTTTCAATACATTCGTTGATGGAAGTAATATAAGAGCTGAAGCGAAAAAGATTTTTGATGAGTTGCGTGAGAAAAATTTTCTAAAAAATATGGATTTTGGGGATTTTAATAAACAAGCGGCTAATTTTTTTATTAAATTAAATAACCTGCACCCATTTATTGAGGGTAATGGCAGGACGCAGCGTATATTTATGCGAGAACTTGCTAAAGAAGCCGGGTACAATCTTGCATTAAACAAAATCAAAGGCGCTGATATAATAAACGCCTGCTCTTATGCAAGGTATGGCAATAAGACGGATTTAAGCGTTCTTTTTATCACAGTTTGCAAACCAATAGATAAAAATACAATACTTTAAAATACTTTCTCATTTTTTATTAATTTATAGAAAATTTTGTTACAATACGTTTTTACACTGCACAAGGAGTTTGTTGTGAGTTCAAAGCCATCAACTTGGTTTAATAAAAAAAGATTTTTAATTCTAATCAGCTTAGTATTACTCTTGCTTATTTTCGTTATTTACAGCCTGCTTGGAGGAAGTGAGCGCAAAGATATAACCGGCTTTTCGTTTGAGAGCGGCGTTGTCAAAGAAGCTCTCATCATCGGAACAGATATAAATGTAACGATTGATTATTATTCTGCTGACCTGACGCCAAACGTCACCCATACAGGCGTGAGTTACACTCCTTCGGGGGCGATTGACTTTGAGGCTATGCCCGTAACTTACACCATCACGGCTGAGGACGGTACGGAAAAAGACTACTCCGTAAATGTCAAACGAGCTTTTACCGTTGCAGCCGAAACTGAGCTTGCAAATGCTATTGACACGATAACAAACGTTACTGCTAACTACATCACTATTTTCATCACAAATGACATAACCCTGAGCGGAAAAAACCGCAGGACTATCCCCTCTGCTTGGGCGGGAAGGCACATAACGCTTGAAAACAACTCTACCTCACCCGATGTAACTATCAAGGGGCTTACAGTCGCAAATGACGCCGCTGTAGGGCTTATTGGCGTAAATATTATGAAGATTGCATCTATCAAAACGGGGCGTTCTTTCTCCCTCGCTCTCACAAACAACGGCAAGCTGTGGGCGAGCGGAGATAACAATCATGGTCAGTTGGGTTTGGGCAACACAAACAATCAAGCCTCATTTCAAAACGTAGCATTTGAGGGTTTAGACTCAGACGTAAAGATAGCCTCCATCTCGGCTAGCTCGGTTCACTCCCTTGCATTGGACGATGAGGGCAGAGTGTGGGCGGCGGGAAATAACTTTGGTCAGTTGGGCTTGGGCAACACAAACAACCAAAACTCATTTCAGCTTGTGACGATTTCAAATCTAACTTTAGGCACAAAGATAGTATCTATCGCGGCCGGCAAATTTCACTCCCTCGCACTTGACAGTGAAGGCAGAGTGTGGGCGAGCGGGGTCAATGATGACGGTCAGTTGGGCTTGGGCAACACAAACAACCAGACCTCATTTCAGCCTGTGACGATAAGCGGATTGTCCCCAAACGCCAAAATCATCTCCATCTCGGCAGGCAGCAGACATTCGCTCGCGCTTGACAGCGAGGGCAGAGTATGGGCGACAGGATACAACTATTACGGTCAGCTGGGTTTGGACAATACCAGCAACCAAAACTCGTTTAAGAGCGTAACATTCAAAGGGCTGACTTCGGGCATCAAGATAGCCTCCATCTCAGCGGGCAATCTCCACTCCCTCGCCCTGACAAGTAACGGCAGGGTATGGGCGAGCGGTTGGAATAACGGCCTGCTGGGTCTGGGCAATATCATCGCTCAAGCCTCGTTCCAACCCGTCGCAATCGCCGCTTTAAGCTCAAACGCAAAAATCACCTCTATTTCGGCGGGGGATTATCACTCTCTCATTTTGACAAACAATGGTACGGTATACTCGGCTGGAGCTAGCGGGGCTGGGCAATTGGGGCTGGGCAATGTTACCAACCAAATCTCGTTCCAACCAACGCTAATCAAAGGCTTGAGCTCAGGCGCAAAGATAGCCTCTATCTCGGCGGGCGGCGGACATTCGCTTGTATTGGACAGTGAAGGCAAAGTATACTCTAGCGGAGCCAACGAAGCCGGTCAGTTGGGTCTTGGCGATAGCAATAGTACTCGCTACTTTTCATTTACGCCTGTAACGTTTTGAGAGTTGTGTTATTGCGCCGAAGTCACCTTTTATGTTCTCTCCCACGCTCTTTTGCACCAATACTTCGTTGAGTGCTCGCCAGCGTCGTCATATACCAGTTCGTATTATTCCTAGCAGGCTCACTCTCTGCCTCGTCTTGGCACAAAATAGCTGTGCCATAAGAACATAAATTTGGTATTCACTAAGCCACCTCCTCCGTCATTGCGAGCCGCAGGCGTGGCAATCCCGCATTAACATGGTGGGAATTGCGCCACAATGACCCTCCCCATGTCATTCAGAGCCGAAGGCGAAGAATCTGTGTTTTGTTTGTGTTCCCATACCGTCATTGCGAGGAGCGTAGCGACGTGGCAATCCATCTTTCTTGCGCATTTTTTATCTATTTGTATAAAATTTTGCTACAATATATTTTAGCAACACCATACAAGGGGTTTTTATGAGCTTCAAATCACCATCTTGGTTCAACAAAAAAAGCATTTCAGTTGTTATCGGTTTAGTGGTATTACTCTCACTTATTTTCATCATTTACAGCGTGTTCAAGGGAAGTGAGCGCATAATTTTCATCTCTGCAAATCACGTTCATTCACTCGCACTTGACAGTGAGGGCAGAGTATGGGCGACGGGCTGGAACCATAGCGGTCAGTTAGGTTTGGGCAATAATACCGACCAAGATTTGTTCCAACCCGTAATAATTAAAGGTTTAACTTCAGGTGCAAAGATAGTTTCTATCTCAGCAGGCTGGGAGCACTCCCTCGCATTAGACAGTGAGGGTAAGCTATGGGCAACGGGATTTAATGACAATGGTCAGTTAGGTTTGGGTGATAATACTGACAAAAATTTATTTCAGAGCGTGACATTTGCAGGGTTAAACCCAAATGCAAAAATAGTTTCAATCTCGGCGGGCGGCAGACATTCGCTTGCACTTGACAGCGAGGGTAAGCTGTGGGCGGCGGGAGCTAATGACCGTAGTCAGTTGGGTTTGGGCGATAGAGATGGACAAACTTCATTCCAGAGCGTAACGTTCCATGAATTAAATTCAAGCACAAAAATAATCTCAATAGCTACCGGTGGTTATCATTCATTAGCGCTTGACAATGAAGGCAACCTATGGGCAACGGGGGATAATTATTACGGTCAGTTAGGTTTGGGTGATAATACTGACAAAAATTTATTTCAGAGCGTGACATTTGCAGGGTTAAGCCCAAATGCAAAGATAGTTTCAATCTCGGCGGGCGAATACCACTCCCTCGCATTAGACAGTGAGGGCAAGCTATGGGCGAGCGGAGCTAACGAGCATGGTCAGACTGGCTTGGGCAAAGAGATCGCTCAAAACTCATTTCAGAGCGTAACATTCCATAATCTAACTTCAGGCGCAAAAATCACCTCTCTTTCAGCTGGGCAGCATCATTCTATCGCACTTGACAGTGAAGGCGGAGTATGGGCAACAGGGTGGAATGTAGACGGTGAATTGGGTCTGGGCAATCTTAATGAACAAACCTCATTTCAAAGCGTAACAATTGCCGCTTTAAGCTCAAGCACAAAGATTACTTCTATTGCAACGGGTAGCGCACATTCACTCGCACTTGACAGCAAGGGCAAAGTATGGGCAACAGGTTGGAGCACATACGGTCAGTTAGGTTTGGGCAACAATAATATCACTCGTCATTATTTGTCCTTTATGCCTGTAGCGTTTTGACGGCTCTCCGCCCTCCTCCGTCATTGCACTCCGTTGGCGTGGCAATCCATACGATAATGACACAAAAAATAAATATTTTATCAATAAGTAGCGATATATTTCATATTTTTTAAGTGATTTTGCGTGAAAAAGAGTGGATTGCCACGTCGCTCCGCTCCTCACAATGACACAAAGGGCGTGTGTGTCGCAATAAACACCCTTCTTGTGTCATGGCTTCGGCATAGCCGTGAGCATCTGTGTTTATTTGTGTTTAAACGAATAGCTGAGATTGTTACGTCGCTCCGCTCCTCACAATGACTGAGGGGGATTAATTCGTAATTGGAGGCAGAGAAAACCACCCCGTCCTACGGACACCCCTCCGCAGGAGGGGAATTAACTACCAAATTTTCGCAAATTTAGCGTTCATTTTTTGTGCGAGAACGAGGCGCAAATGAAGCCCGCGAGCGGTGCGTACGTACTGGTACGTGAGCGAGCGCGGCGAAATTGCAACGAAGTTATCACGCAAAAAAACAAGCTAAAATGCGAAAAAACTGGTCTAAGCAGAAAGGTATCTTTTTAAAATAAACCCCGCCGCTATCGAATCCACCCTCCCGTCCCGCTTCTCTTTTATCTCCCCTTTCATAAGCTCTTTTGCTTCGTAAGATGAGAAATCCTCCTCAACAAAAACTATCTCTTTTTTGAAGTTCAGCAGTGAGACGAAGTGCCTGATACGTCTGCCCATCTCTTCCGCACTGCTCCCCTCTTTGGGTATGCCCACGACCAAGATGTCAGCCTGCCACTCGTCCAAAATCTTATCAACTTGCGCGGCGGCTTGGTTTCTGTTTTTGCGCTGCACTGCCTCAAGCGGCGTGATGATATCGCTGTGAACGCAAAGCGATACGCCTATTCTTTTCAGCCCAACATCTATAGCTACGATACTCACGATACTTTTACCTTCATCTGCGAGATGACTATCTTGCCCTCAAGCTCATACTCGTATATTCTGTTGCCAAACTCCCTCAAGCAGGCGTTCAGGTCGCTGTTTTTGGCTACAAATTCCAGCACCTCATCGTTCACCGCGGCGCACGTTTTGCTTTGCAAAGAGAACATTTTTACAAATGCCTCAAAGTCGTCCATGACGATAGCTCCGGCGTTTTTGACAAGCTCAGCCGTTCCCGGGCTTTCGCCCTTTCTGTGCGGGAAAACATATATGGGTATCCCTAGCTCCAAAGCGAACTCCGCACTCCTCAATGAGCCGCTGTTTAGGTCTGCCTGCGCTATGACGAGCGCTTCGGACATCGCCACGACAAGCCTGTTGCGCAGCACAAAGCTATATCTTGTGGCGTAGGTAGTTGCGGGGTATTCGCTGAGAAGTAGACCCTCTTTTGATATCTTTTCTATTAGTTTGAAGTTGATTTTCGGGTAATAAATATCCAGCGAGTTCGCCAGTACGGCTATCGTATTTGGAAACGCTCCGATGTGCGCCGCAGCGTCTATACCCGTAGCCGCTCCACTCACGACCGTTATACCCGCAAGGCTCAGCATGGAGGCCAACTTCTCGCACATCTGTTTTGAGTAAAAGAGGGCTTTCCTGCTGCCTACTATCGCTATTTTTCTGCTATTTAACAGCTCTTCTCGTCCGAGTGCGTAAAGCTCTTTTGGCGGGTCGCTCAGGCGAAAAAGCTCTTGCGGTATCAAAACGGCGTGCATCACAAGTCTTTCAGGTACACAACTTCAACTTCGCTCAAAGCTTTCAATGAGCCGCTTATAGCCTCAAAAGTTTCTTTGTGCGGGTGTCCTATAGCTATGGCAAACCCTCTCTCTTTTGACCTGTCTATGGCGAGGCGGAGCTGTTTTTTGATATCTTTGACATTTATATCGTTATCCAAAAAAATATCTCTTTGCAAAAGCCGCTTGCCAAGTCTGGCGGCTACGTCGGGGGCTTTCGTTTCGGCTGTCGTTCTGCTGTCCACAAAAACAAGCCCGAGTGCGTCCATAGCCCGAAATAGCTTCT
>JAITNC010000019.1 GCA_031290675.1 Campylobacteraceae bacterium
AATTTAACGCACATAGAGTTTTATCAATAAAATATCTATTAGAGCAATTTGAAAATAAGTATCACTTGGATCATTTTTCTTTAGTTGATGATGACGGTGATTTGCATGAAAATATAAAATTGACAAAAGAAGATATTGAAAATAGTTTTGGCTGCTGGTATGGGTGTGGAATTTTTGAAATGACAAAATTGTAAAATTGGATATATTAATTAAACCAATACACAAAGGATATTTATGATTATAGAGGTTAGAGCATGAAAGTTGTGATATTGGCAGGCGGATACGGCACTCGCATCGCGGAAGAGACAGATATCAAGCCAAAACCTATGGTTGAGATAGGCGGCAAGCCGATATTGTGGCATATTATGAAGATATATTCGCATTATGGATTTAACGATTTTGTGATTTTGCTCGGCTATAAGGGGTACTTTATAAAAGAGTATTTTGCGAACTATTTTTTGCACCAAAGCGATGTTACGTTTGACCTGAAAACAAACGAGATAAAAGTACACAACAACATGAGCGAGCCGTGGAAAGTAACGCTCGTAGATACAGGGCTTGATACGATGACGGGAGGGCGCATCAAAAGGGCGCAAAGGTATATCGGCGATGATGATTTCCTGCTCACATACGGCGATGGCGTCAGCAGCGTTGATATAGCAAAAACTATAGCATTTCACAAAAAACACCTCAAAGCTATCACTGTTACAGCCATACAGCCCGAAGCGAGATTTGGCAACCTGCACATAGGCGGGGATTTTCGTATAGAAAAATTTATGGAAAAACCCAAAACAGAGACAGGTTGGATAAACGGCGGCTTTTTTGTCTGCTCAAAAAAAGTGTTTGATTATATAAGTGATGATGAGGGTTGTATATTTGAACAACAACCTCTACAAAATTTGGCGAAAGAGGGCGAAATGTTCGCCTACAAACATGACGGTTTTTGGCAGCCCATGGACACTCTTCGGGACAATCAGCAACTAAACAAGTTATGGAAAGAGGGCAACGCCCCGTGGAAGGTTTGGTGATGCAAAGCTTATTTGGCGGCATTTATAACGGCAAAACGGTTCTCTTGAGCGGACATACGGGCTTCAAAGGCTCTTGGCTTGCGTTTTGGCTCTCAAAAATGGGCGCAAAAGTCGTAGGGTACGCACTTGAAGCACCCACAACGCCAAACCATTTTGAACTGTTGGGGCTTGATATAGTATCGCTTAAGGGCGATATTCGTGATGAGGAACATCTCGCTCAAACATTTGCAACATACAAGCCGGATATCGTTTTTCATCTTGCCGCACAAGCGTTGGTCAGAGCCTCTTATGAAGAGCCTGTACTCACTTACGAGACCAATGTGATGGGCACTTTGAAAGTTTTTGAAGCTTGCAGAAAACACAAAACACAAGCCATTGTAAATATCACAAGCGACAAAGCTTACGAAAACAAGGAGTGGATTTGGGGTTATAGAGAGAGCGACCCACTCGGCGGATATGACCCGTACAGCTCCTCAAAAGGGTGCGCTGAGGTCTTGAGCAACTCTTATAGAAATTCATATTTCAATGTAAATAATTACAAAAAAACACATGAAACGCTTTTGGCGAGCTGCAGAGCGGGAAATGTGATAGGCGGCGGGGATTGGGCGCAAGATAGGTTGATGAGCGACATCATGATATCTACGGCGAAAAACGAGAGAGTTTACATAAGAAATCCAAACGCAACCCGCCCTTGGCAACACGTCCTTGAGCCTTTGAGCGGATACCTGACTTTGGGGCAAAAACTCTTAGAGGGGCGTGTGGAGTTTAGCGAAGCTTGGAATTTTGGCCCAAGCGACGAGGGCAGTTTGTGCGTGGAAGATGTCGTCAAAAGCGTGAAAAAGCATTGGGATAGAGTGGATTATGAAGTTAAACAAGACAAAGATGAACCGCACGAGGCAAATTTCCTGAAACTTGACTGCTCCAAAGCACACATAAAGTTAAATTGGAAAAGTGTTTGGAGCAACGAGAAGGCATTTGAGAAAACAGTCAAATGGTATAAAAATTTTTATGAAAACGGCGAGATTAATACTGAAAGTGATTTGAGAGAGTATATCTCAGACGCAAAAGTGCAGAATGCAGAGTGGGCAAAGTGATGGATATCCAAACAACAGCGATAAAAGAGCTTTTTTTATTAAAATTAAAATCTTTTGATGATGCGCGGGGCAGTTTTGTAAAAACATTTAATGATGATTTTTTTGCAGACAATGGGTTGGATATTGAGATAAAAGAGGTCTATTTTTCCACTTCACACAAAGATGTCATTAGAGGTATGCATTTTCAAACGCCGCCGCATGAACATACAAAAATAGTTTTTGTGACAGATGGGGAGATTTTAGATGTTGTGCTTGACCTGAGAAAAAACTCAAAAACTTACGGGCAATATTACTCAACAATCATCTCAAAAAACAGTCAAACTGCTCTGATAATACCGCACGGTATGGCGCATGGTTTTAAATCTTTGAAAAACAATACAAATGTCGTGTATATGCAGACTACTTGCTATGCACCAACAAGCGATACGGGCATAAGATATGACTCTTTTGGTTTTGAGTGGAATTGCGCAAAGCCGATACTCTCCGAACGAGACCTCTCTTTCAAAAAATTCAAAGATTTTGACACTCCTTTTGAGATGAAGCTATGAAGATACTTGTAACAGGAGCGAACGGTTTTGTGGGAGTAAATCTCACAAAAGCTATGGTTGAGAGGGGATTTGAAACGCATGCGATAGTTAGAGCTGCCAGCGATATCTCTCCCATAGACAAAAGAGTTCATTTGTATCGTTGCTCAACCGACATCGAGCTTATTGATTATTTTAAAAAAAACAGTTTTACGGGCGTCATTCATCTTGCTTCACTTGTCTTGTCAAGTTGCTCATCAGACGATATTTTACGATTGATTGACTCCAATGTCAAGTTCGGAACTCTGCTTTTGGAAGCGTGCAAGCTATCAAATGTCAAGTGGTTTATCAATACGGGAACATTTTGGCAAAATTATTTGAGCGAGAAGTACAATCCTGTAAATCTATATGCAGCGACCAAAGAGGCTTACGAAGTTATATCAAAGTACTATACCCAGACATCAGATTTGATTTTTGCCACGCTAAAGTTAAATGATACATATGGAGCAAACGACAAGAGAAATAAGATAATAAACACTATGTTGAAAATCGCCAAAAGTGGTGAGGTGTTAAATATGTCGCAGGGAGAACAGGCAATAGACATAGTACATATAGATGATGTTGTTGAGGCATATATATTATTGGCAGGTTGTCTTGGCGGTGCAAATGGAGCTGATTTTGGTGGAAAAACATTTGCTGTGATGGCTGATAAACGCTTGACGCTGAAAAATTTGGTAAAAAAGTTTGAAGAGATAAGAGAAGTAAAATTAAATATAAATTGGGGAGCTTTGGAGTATAGAGAGAGGGAAGTTATGAATCCTTGCGGTGATTATGAGTTGGTTCCGGGTTGGCGGCAAAAAGTATCATTGGAAGATGGTATAAAAAGGTTATAAAATGAAAAATTTAGATGATAAACAGATAAAATTAAAACAAGAGATTTTAGAAAAAACCAAAGAGTATTACGCTCTCACACACGCACAGAGCAAAAAATTTGTTCCAAATGAGAGTAGGGTAAATTACGCCGGTCGTATGTTTGACGAA
>JAITNC010000043.1 GCA_031290675.1 Campylobacteraceae bacterium
TGAGTTCCGCAGCTCCCTATCAACACGAAAATACGCAGGGTATCCGAAGGACAGTTACACTTAGGGGGAGTTTCTTTGTTTTACTTTCTTTCGGAAAAGAAAGTAATACCAAGAAAGAGGAGTAAACCAAAAGAGGAAAAAAGCCCAAGAGAGCTGAGATTGTTACGTTGCTTCGCTCCTCACAATGACACAAGGGGGGGGCGTGTGTGGCGCAAAAAGGCAAAAAAGTGGATTGCCACGAGCGAGAGCGGGCTCGCAATGACGGTAGGGTAATTCCAAATTAACCACTAATCACACTCTTTATCAAAAAGTGTAACTTTTATCAGCGCCCCGACGCCAACGATAACCACCAACGAGATAAGTACGATTTGCGATATGTCAATCCAGCTCATTTTGCTGCCTTTGTTTGAGTTGTCCGCACGCTGCGCTGATATCAAGCCCCTTTGAGCGGCGGATAGTACAGAGCAGGGCGTGTGAATTTAAAAAATCAGCGAACGCCCTCATATCTTTTTCATCAGGCCGCCCAAATTCGCTTCCTGCGTGTGGGTTGAAATAGATAAGATTTACCTTCGCCTTTATGCCGCTTAAGAGTTTGACCAATTTTTTCGCACTTTCCAAGCTGTCGTTCACATCTTTTATCATCAAATACTCAAAAAGCACCCTTTTTCGCATATCTATCGGGAACTTTTTGACCGCTTCAATGATGGATTTGATATTGTAAGCCTTGTTTATAGGCATCAGTTTGACCCTTGTTTCATCGTCTACGGCGTGCAGCGAGATAGCCAAAAGTGCGCCCGTGTCAATGGAGCCGAGCTTTTCTATCTGCGAACTAAGCCCGCTCGTGGAGATGGTCTGCCTTCTTGGACTGATGCTAAGCCCGTCTATATCGGCAAATATCCCGACCGCTTTGACTACATTTTGCAGGTTGTCAAGCGGCTCGCCCATACCCATATATACGATATTTACGCGTCTGGCGGCGTCTATGTTGTTGAGTTTTTTCAAAAAAAGCACTTGCGCTACTATCTCTCCGGCGCTTAAATTTCGCACAAATCCGCTCTTGCCCGTCAAACAAAACGCACAGCCTATCTTACAGCCGACCTGCGAGGATACGCACACGGTGTATCTCGTGTGGTGAACCCTCTGCCCATCTTCGTCAAACTCCTCTATCTTCATAGGCAAAAGCACCGTTTCTACGCTCAAGCCATCGTGAAGTGCGAAGAGGTATTTTTTGCTGCCGTCGCTGCTTTGCTCCTCTTTTAGCACACGAAGCGGCGAGAGAGAGTATCGCGTTTCAAGCTCTGTGCGCATACTTTTGGGCAGATTTAACATCTCGTCAAATGAGCCAACGTACTGCTGATATATCCACTGATATATCTGTTTCGCACGAAAAGAGGGCTTTATCTCCGCCTCAAGCTCTTGTTTACTCAAGTCCAATATAGTCTTCATAGATACTCTTTAAAATTTAATAAAAGATTATTTTCAAGAAATATTTTAGCGTTTTCGTGATTTTTGATAAAGTTTTCATGGGCATTTTTATCGCACATATTTGTTATACAAAATACTCCAAACGCCGGAATACCAAACTCTTGAGCGACTTTCAAAACAGCAAAAAACTCCATATTTTCTATAGCCAAACCGTGCTTTAAAAATAGTCTGGATTGGGCTTCGTCAGATGTGATAAAACTGCTTGAATTTACGACAACTTTTGGCAATGTTCCACGTGAAACATCGGTTTTGATACCTCTGATTTGTTCCAAGACAGGAGTGTAAGAGAGGTTTTCAAAAAACCCTATCTCTACATTTGTAGCGCTGCTTGAAGTTACTATATCAAACTCTTTTATCTTTCCATAACTTCCCGCACTTCCTGCGAAAAGTATTTTATCAACTTTTGTTTCCATCAAAATTTTAGTCAAATTTATAGACGAGTTTATCAATCCTATACCTATCGGCGTAGCGAAAGAGAAGCTCTCATTATTTCCTGCGCACACTATCATAATCGTACAGCTATCCCTTCGTCTTTAAGATATCTTTTTAAATCCATAATATCAATCTCCCTGAAGTGAAATATTGAAGCCGCCAATGCTGCGTCAGCGTAGTGCAAAAACGCCTCTTTTATGTGTTCCATAGTCCCCGCTCCTCCGCTGGCTATCACGGGTATATTTAACATGCGGCTCATTTTTGATGTAAGTTCTATGTCGTAGCCGTCTTTTGTGCCGTCTTTGTCCATAGACGTCAGCAATATCTCGCCTGCACCTCTCTGCTCAGCCTCTTTTGCCCAAGAGAGTGCGTCTATGCCCATATCTATGCGCCCGCCGTGTTTGTAGATGTGCCAACTGTTGAGCGTTTTTTTGGCGTCTATGGCGACTACGATACACTGCGAGCCAAAACGTTCAGCTGCTTGTGTTATGAGGTTTGGATTGTCTATAGCTGCTGAATTGATACTCACTTTGTCGCAGCCGACATTGAGGAGGTTGTATATGTCGTCAAGTTTTCGTATGCCTCCGCCGACAGTCAGCGGTATAAAAACCTCTTTTGCCACTCTTTTTACCAGCTCAACGATAGTATCTCTTTTTTCGTTGCTCGCCGTTATATCCAAAAAACAGAGCTCGTCAGCCCCTTCGTCATTATATCTTTTCGCCACTTCCACAGGGTCGCCGGCGTCTTGAAGTCCTACAAAATTTATTCCCTTAACAACACGTCCGTTTTTGACGTCAAGACACGGAATGATACGTTTCGCAAAAGTCTGCATTTAAAAGCTCCCAGAAAAAACTATGCTGATGATATCAAATGATTTAAAAAAAAGGACTGAAAG
>JAITNC010000064.1 GCA_031290675.1 Campylobacteraceae bacterium
AAATTTTACAAGATGAAAGAAGATATACTGGCTTACAGAGTTGATGAACTTATCATAGACACGCAGACCGCTCCGCAAACACCGCAAAACGCACAAGAGATATATTTTGACAATTCCAAAGATGCTTTGGAAGTTATTCGTCACTCAACCGCCCATCTTATGGCGCACGCTATCAAGAGGCTGTATCCTGAGGCTAAGTTTTTTGTCGGTCCCGTGATAGAGGACGGATTTTATTATGATTTTAGGGTGAACGCCAAGATAGGCGAAGAGGATTTGAAGGCTATAGAGCAGGAGATGCAAAAGATAGCCAACGAAAAAGTGGCTGTTGTGAAAAACGCCTACACAAAACAAGAGATAATCAAAAAATTTAAAGATGATGACCTCAAGCAAGAGGTTTTGCTCAGAATCCCTGACGGTGCGGTTACGACCTATACGCAGGGCGATTTTGAGGATTTGTGTAGAGGCCCTCACGTGCCAAACACGAAATACTTGAGATTTTTCAAGCTCACAAGAGTGTCAGGCGCGTATCTCGGCGGAGATGAGAAGCGCGAGATGCTGACACGTATATATGGTACGGCTTTTGCCGACAAGCAGAGTTTGGTTGAGCATATCGCGATGATAGAAGAGGCAAAAAAGCGCGACCACCGCAAGCTCGGCACAGAGTTGAAACTTTTCACGTTTGACGATGAGGTCGGCGGCGGACTTCCCATCTGGCTTCCAAATGGCGCAAGACTTAGAAGCAAGCTTGAGGCTTTGCTGTTTAAGGCGCACAGAAGCAGGGGTTATCAGCCTGTGCGAGGGCCTGAGCTGTTGAAGTCAGAGGCGTGGAAGATAAGCGGGCATTATCAAAATTACGGCGAAAATATGTACTTCACGGTCATAGACGAGGCGGAGTACGGCATAAAGCCGATGAACTGTCTTGGGCATATCAAAGTTTTTCAAAACGATGTGAGAAGTTACCGTGATTTGCCTTTGAAGTTTTTTGAGTACGGCGTGGTACACAGACACGAAAAAAGCGGCGTTTTGCACGGGCTTTTCAGGGTCAGGGAGTTCACGCAGGACGACGCTCACATATTTTGTGCGCCAGAGCAGATAATAGAGAATATTTTAGAGATTTTGAGCTTTGTAGACAAGATAATGAACAGTTTTGGCTTCTCGTATGAGATGGAAGTTTCCACAAAACCCGCCAAAGCTATCGGCGATGAGCTTATTTGGGAAAAAGCCACGAAAGGCTTGAAAGACGCCCTTGATGAAAACGGCTTGCATTACGGTATAGACGAGGGCGGCGGAGCGTTTTACGGGCCTAAGATAGATATAAAAATCACAGACGCCCTAAAGCGAAAATGGCAGTGCGGCACGATACAAGTGGACTTCAACCTGCCCGAGCGGTTTGACCTCTCGTACATAGACAGCGGCAATGAAAAAGCACGCCCCGTGATGATACACCGCGCTATACTCGGCTCATTTGAGAGATTTATAGGCATTTTGACGGAGCATACGGCGGGCGAGTTTCCATTTTTTATAGCGCCAACACAGATAGTCATCATTCCGATAAACGATAACCATTTGGCGTACTCAAAAGAGCTCGCAAACAGCCTGCAGGCGTTAGACATAGACGTGGAGATAGCAAATAAAAACGAGAGTTTGAACAAGCGTATCAGGACGGCCGAAAAGCAGAAAGTACCGATGATATTGGTCATCGGAGATGAGGAAACTAGCACAAAGGGCGCCGCTTTAAGAGACAGGCGAGAAAGAAAACAGTATAATCTATCGCAAGATGAGTTATTTCAATTAGTAAAGGAAAAATTAGGTGAGGTACACTTTTGAATAAAGAAAAAGAAAAAGACGTATTGCTAAATCAGCAAATCAGGGTCAGCGAGATTCGCTGCGTGGGGGACGATGGGGAGCAATACGGTATCATAAGCCGCAACGAAGCTCTTAAAAAGGCTGAGGAGCTCGGGCTTGATTTGGTTCTTATTTCGCCAAATGCGGTTCCGCCTGTCTGCAAGATAATGGATTATGGCAAATTCAAATATCAGCAGGAAAAAAAGCTCAAAGAAGCCAAGAAAAAGCAGAAAATCGTTGAGATAAAAGAGATAAAACTCTCTATCAAGATAGCTCAAAACGACATAAATTATAAAATCAAACAAGCCAGAGAGTTCATCACTTCGGGCAAACACGTGCGTTTTCGTGTGTTTTTGAAGGGACGCGAGATGTCAAATCCGGACGCAGGCGCAGCAGTGCTTGAAAATGTCTGGAAATTGATGCAAGATATCGCCGAACGAGATAAAGAGCCAAATTTTGAAGGCAGATATGTCAATATGTTGACAACGCCAAAAAGGTAAGCTTGCCGGATACAAAAAGGGCGGTATAAGCGAAAAAATAGAGATTTAAAGTTTTAAATTGCCAAAAAAACCATTTTGTTATCGGTTGCCTGATGGCATTTACAACATATATGATTCTTAAGGTGTAATACAAACTTTGAGGGCAAACGCTAAAAAGGTAAGTTGATGGAAGTTTTAGTGCGTCTATAAACTTCCAAGTTATAAAATATTCAAATATATTATTCTAATACCACATCAAAAGCTTTTTCTTGCCCATTGCGTATGGCTACTATTTTAATTTTTTCACCAGCGGGTATAGCACCAAGAACACTATTAAAGTTATGTTCTCCTATCTCAATATCATTTATGCCAATGATTATGTCATTTGATAATATATTGGCATAAAAAGCAGGCGTTGATTTATAAACAATTTTTACTACAACGCCATTATTCCTTTGCAATATTTGACGCATTTCTTGTGTCAGTGAATTTACAAATATCCCAAGCTTAAATTTTGTAGTAATAGGTGCAAAAAATACTGCATTTTGATCATATCTATGTACCGCATATGGAACTGCTTGGTTTGTTGTAGTTGTCAATGTGCCGTAGGTTGTTGCTGAACCATAGGAATTTCCAACCCCACCATTATATATACTGCTAGATCTACTATTGGTGTTAAGATTGACTTGTGTAGTTTGTTGTTGAGGTACAAATTTTATCCCTTGCTCTGTGTTTGTATATTGCACATGGTACAAGACAATGGTGGCACCAATCTGCTTGGCAAAATCTTTTAATAACCATTCTTCTTCCGGTTTTCCATTAAAAGCAGATTCTCCTATGATAGTATAGTGATTAGATAAAACCTCAAGTACGTCATTAGCCATATTATTGCTATAAATAATTTTCGGGTTTTCATTTTTATCAAGAAACTTGATAGTTGGTTTTATAGCCTCAAGATATGGATTTGGTTTATAAAATTGTGCGTACCCTGAAACACATGATGAAAAGAATAGAGCAATAACAATAAAGATAGCTATTTTGATAACACCTCTGACAAGCCTTGTTTTCATTTGAAACTCCAATATAATTTGGAACGCAAGTTTACCCCCCCCCCCCCCTAAAAATTGCCTGAAATTTTAAAATATATCAGCTGTTTTATCAACCATGATTTACCCTCCTTTAAGCAAGTTTGGGCTAAAATCATTAGCTTTGAAAAACGCTAAATACGGCGAGAGCCAAAACAAGCTTTTTCAAAACGATAACGCAAGGAGTTAGCATGCCGAAAATGAAAACGGTACGCGGGGCGGCAAAACGCTTCAAAGCTGCTAAAAATCGCATCAAGCGAGGAGCTGCTT
>JAITNC010000141.1 GCA_031290675.1 Campylobacteraceae bacterium
GCAAATTTACAAGATTTTAGCGACGTAATTTTGTACGATAATGAGGCGCAAACAGAAGCCCGTGAGACAAGACCACCCCGCCCTTCGGGCACCCCTCCTTAGAGGGGAATTAGTGAGCGAGCGTGGCGAAATTGCAACGAAATTAGCGTGCGAAATAACAAGCTAAAAATTGTAAAAGATTGGCTTAGGAGATTTTACAAAATGGGCGAAGCCTTGAAGTAAAATCTCCGTAAAACGTGGATTGCCACGCCTGATTACAGGCTCGCAATGACGGTATGGGGACACAAACAAAACACAGATGCTTCGCAGGCTCAGCATGACAATAGGGGGGGGGCTTCGCCTTCGGCTCTGAATGACAATGAGGGCTTCGTTCACGCATGACGGAGGAGGGTGGTAATAGGTATAAAAATAGTCAACTATTTTTGAGCATTATGCCCATTTTTCATAATAAATTCCCAAACTTAACTATATAAAGTCTGTTTTTACCTTCTTATCAACTATTTATTGGTACAATCTCTGTTTTTACGTAATACGCTAATTTGTATTTTGAGGTTTGCTGATGAAAATTATAGATAGAATATATGTAAACGGCGAATTTATAAGAGCGCACGGCGTGAAAACTATGCATCTTATCAACCCGCACAACTTAGATGTGATAGGCAAAGTAACGCTTTGCGATAAAACAGATGTGGACAATGCTGTGGAGTGTGCCAAAAAGAGGTTCAAAACATTTTCAAAGACCTCCATAGAAAAACGCTCTGAAATACTTCAAAGACTGTATGACGCTATGAGCAAAAGAGAAGATGAGCTCAACGATGCCGCCGTGCTTGAGTACGGTTCGCCGATAACAGCCACGAAAGGCAGGACAAAGTTCGCCAAAAATACATTTCTCGTGGCTCGTGAGCAGATGGAAAAATTTGAGTTTGAGAAAGTTCTGCAAGACAATACCAAAATAGTAAAAACCCCATTGGGCGTTGTAGCGGCTATATCTCCGTGGAACGCCGACTATACGCATATCTGCCAAAAATTAGCCACCGCTATCGCCGCCGGCTGTACGGTCGTCCTGAAACCCAGCGAATACAGTGCGATACAGACGCATACATTGTGTGAGTGTTTTAAGGACGCCAAACTGCCAGACGGTGTCATCAACGTAGTAAACGGCACGGGCGAGGAGGTCGGAAGCTATCTCGCACGGCACAAAGACATCTCTCTTATCAATTTTACAGGCTCCACGAAAGTCGGCAGAGAGATAAGTTTGTATGCCGCTATGATGATAAAAAGAACCATTTTGGAGCTTGGTGGCAAATCGCCAAATATCATCTTGGACGACGCAGACCTGCAAAGTGCCATTCCTATGGCGTTGAAGATAGCCTTCAGCAACAGCGGACAAGCTTGCCACGCAGGAAGCCGCCTGATAGTTCCGCAGGATAAGCTTGAAGTTATCAGCTCACTTTTGGTGAAATCCCTAAAAGAGATAAAGATAGGCGCTCTTATGGACGAGGAGTGTTATATAGGGCCGCTGGTCAATCAAACGCAGTATGAGCGAGTGCAGTCTTATATCAAGTCGGGCATTGATGAGGGTGCAAAAGTGCTTGTCGGAGGGCTTGGACGGCTGGAAGGGTTTAGCGGGTACTATAGCAGACCTACGATTTTCACAAATGTAAAGTCCCATATGAAGATATCAAAAGAGGAGATATTTGGACCTGTGCTTTCAGTGCTGACATACAAAGATGAGGAGCAAGCCATAGATATCGCAAATGATACTATTTACGGACTTGCGGGTTATGTCAGCTCAACAGATTTGCAAAGAGCGGCACGGGTAGCTTCACAGATAACGGCGGGGTGGGTTTACATCAACAAAGCTGTTTATGGGGGCAAGGGCGTAGTGCCGCACGTAGGGGCTAAACAGTCCGGAATAGGCAAAAACTCGCTTGATGATTATTTGCAGTTTAGAGTTATTTCTTGAAAATATTAAGGTAAAAAATGGCTGATAAAATTTATGTTATAGATACAAATATAATTCTACAAAATATTCAAAATGTCAAAAATTTATCGCAAGACGGTAAAAATATAGTCGTTATCCCCGAGACCGTCCTCATAGAGCTTGAGGAAAAAAAGAAACTGATGGACGAGCTTGGTTTTCAGGCGAGGGAGTTTGCGAGATTTTTGGCTGAGTCAAAAGTCAAAGAGGTGGATATATCTGAAAATTGCCGTGTTGTGAAGCTTTACAACGAAAACTGCCATATCCATTTGATGACAAAAACAAAGTACGAAACAGACATAGAAACACGTCATATCGTAGAGAGCAACGATAAGCGCATCATAGAGATAGCCGATATGGCGAGGAGCTACTACAAGGGGCAGAAGGTCATATTTGTTTCTATAGATGTGTACGCCAGAATGTTTGGGCTTTTCAAAAATCTCAAGATAGAGTCTTTGCGTGAAGACCGCTCGGAAGTGCCTCAAAGCGAGCTTTTGAAGAGTGTAGCGCTTGATAGTTCGCTTTTTAACTCGCTTGAAAATATGAATATCACAAAGATAGACCCTGAGCATAAAATAGAAAATTTTTGTTATGAGTTTGTATCAAATGACGGCAACAAGGCTTACGCTATCATACACAACGAGCGCATTATGCCGCTTGACGAGGACGATTTTAAGGGTATGAAAGTGAAGCCTGTAAACACCCGCCAGAGGTTTTTTATGAAGGCTATTTTGTCAAATCTTTACAATATTTTGGTCATTGACGCAAAAGCGGGAAGCGGCAAAACGCTCATAGCTATCGCTTCGGCTATGAGGCTCATAGATAAAGGCTTGTACGACAAGATAGTATATGTCAGAAACTCCATAGAGAGCCTTGATAAGGGCGCTGATGTCGGTTACCTGTCGGGAAATGACGAAAAGTTCAGAATATATAATATGGCGCTTTATGACACGTTGGAGTTTATCGCCAAAAGAGTGCTGAAAAAGACAGAAAACAAAGAGAGCGTAGAGTCTATCAACTCAAAAATCACAGAGATGCTGGAGCGTTACCGTATAGAAAAGTTGTGGCCGGGGGAGGCGCGGGGCAGGACTTTGAGCGACGCTATCGTCATACTTGACGAGTGGCAAAACAGCTCCGAAAATACTACTCAACTGATACTTTCACGCCTTGATGATTCGTGTATGGCGATAGTCGTAGGCTCAAACCGCCAGATAGACAACCTCTATCTCAACAAGTACAACAACGGCTTGACAAGCCTTGTGAAGCTCACGGCAAATCCGCACCCTGAACTTAGCATGTTTGCTATAGATTTGCAAAAAGCGGTCAGAGGCAAGTTCGCCGAATTTAGCGAGCGGGTTTATGAGAGTAAAAAACAGCGTTAAAGTATGAAAATACAAGAAGCGTGCAGGGAGTGTGTGCTCAACCAAGCCGTGCGAATGGCAGATATTTTAGGGTTAGAGAGTCGTGAGCGGGAGGCTATTTTGAAGATAGCCAGAGCGCATATAGCTAAGTTTGATGAGAGCCTTTCGCCGCCTGTGAACGCTTATAAGTTTTATGAGGAGGCGGCAAGATATCTGGGCGTTTTTGATATATACAAAGATGTCAAAAAAGCCTCATCAAAAAAAGCCAAAGAGTTTGAGGCGACGTGCGAAGAGCATATCAAAAACTCACAAAATCCGCTCTTGACCGCCACCAAGATAGCAGTAGCAGGCAATGTCATAGACCTTGCTTCATCTGTGCAGTACGATTTGGAAGATGAGCTTGAGCATATCTTGCAAAAAAAGTTTGAGATAGACGACTTTGACAAACTCTCAGACGCTTTGAGAAAAGCCAAAAATATCGTCTATCTCTCAGACAACGCCGGCGAAGAGGTCTTTGACGCCTTGTATATCAAAACTATCAAAAAACTTTATCCTGATATGCGTATTTATTACTTCACGAGGGGACGCCCCATCATCAACGATATCACTTATGAAGAGGCGTTGGGTGCGGGGCTAAACGAGCTGGCTTTGGTCATAAACAGCGGCGTGCCGACTCCGGGTTTTGTGCCGGAGCTTGCAAGTGCGGAGGCTCGGGCGATATTTGAAAAGGCTGATTTTATCATAGCCAAGGGTATGGGAAATTATGAATGTTTGAGTGAATATGGGGATTTAGATGTATTTCATCTCTTTAAGGTAAAATGTGATGTGGTGAGTGCGGCTATTGGCGCAACACTCGGCGCAATCATATGCAAAAAAGCTTAGAAAATTTCAAGGAGAGATTATGAAAAAAGTGGTTAATTTTTTTAAAAACGGCAATCTAATCGTGCAGATTGTCATAGGTATGGTGCTGGGCATACTTCTCGCACTTATATCAAAAGAGGCGGCGGTGAGCGTCGGCATTTTGGGCTCTATATTTGTCGGGGCGTTAAAAGCTATCGCGCCGATTTTGATATTTATACTGGTCATCGTAGCTATCGCCACAAAACCCGTAAATGTCAAAACAGACATCAAGCCGATACTTGTTATGTATTTTGCGGGTATGTTTTTGGCGGCTTTTGCTTCTGTCGCGGCGAGTTTTATGTTTCCAACTCATCTGGCGTTGGTAGATATTGACCCTTATATGAGTGCGGCGGCGGCTCCCGTAAAGGTTCAAGATGTGATTAAAAACGTCATTTTAAATATGATAGACAACCCCGTCCACGCTCTCTCCTCTGCCAATTTTATAGGCGTTTTGACGTGGGGTGTGGGCATAGGCATCGCACTTCATCACGGCAGCACTAAAGCGACAAAAGAGATACTGAAAGATGTAAATCACTCAGCCCTGAAGCTTGTGCGGTTTGTCATCAGCCTTGCGCCTTTTGGTATTTTTGGCATCATGGCTGAAACATTTGCCGCTACGGGATTTAGTTCGCTTCTGAGCTACGGCAGGCTGCTTTTGGTGCTTGTGGGTACTATGCTTTTTGTGGCTTTTATCATCAATCCGCTCATCATGTACATAAAATCCAGACGAAATCCGTATCCTTTACTGTTTGTATGTCTTAAAGAGAGTGCGATAACGGCGTTTTTTACACGCTCCTCAGCCGCCAACACTCCGATAAATCTTGAGCTTTGCAAAAAAATGGGGCTCAACCAAGATACATACTCCGTGTCAATCCCGTTGGGAAGCGTGATAAATATGTCAGGAGCGGCGGTTACGGTTACGGTTTTTGCCCTCTCTACCGCTTACACGCTAAACATAGAGGTGAGCATAGCTTCAGCTTTGGTGCTTTGTATCATCTCTGCGCTCGCCGCTTGCGGCACTTCAGGCGTCGCCGGCGGTTCGCTGCTTTTGATACCGCTTGCGTGCAGTTTGTTTGATATCAGCGGCGATGTGGCTATGCAGGTGGTCGCTATAGGATTTCTCATCGGCGTTGTTCAAGACTCCGTAGAAACAGCCTTGAACAGCTCAACTGACGTGATGTTTACCGCCGCCGCTTCACAAAATCCGCCAAATTTGAAATTGGAAGAAATTGATTGAGTGAAGCACGCTTTAGACTGAAAAACGCCCGAGTTTATGCAATGCTCATAGTTTTTTGCGCTTTGATGTTCGTGAGTGTTTTCGTGCTTTTGCGCTCAAACACTCCCGCCTTTGATGTCAATCCGCTTTTTGTAAAAGCGGCGAGCATCATCTCGCTTCTGTTTTGCGGTGGCGTTTTGTACTTTTGTGTGAAGATTTTGTTCTTGAAAAGGGTAGGGCTTGTGATAAACGATGAGGGCATCACAGATAGCTCCAGCGCGCTATCTTTGGGCTTTATCAAATGGCAAAGCATAAAAGAGGCGAGGGTGGAGAAAAAAGATGGCAGATGGCTTTTGCTGATATACTTGAAAGAGCGAGCCAAATATATGAAAGACGAGAATGATTATATAACGAGGATTTTACAAGCCAATATCAAAAACTACGACTGCGAAGTGGTGGTGGTGTTGGGACGGCTGAAATGCACTGCCCGTGAGGTGGAAATGGCGATAGATGAGCATAATATTTAGTATTTTGGCTTTTACGGAGATTTTACGGCAGGGC
>JAITNC010000167.1 GCA_031290675.1 Campylobacteraceae bacterium
GGCATTTTGTTTGTGATAAAAAATTTCAACTCCTCGGCGTCTATGCACTCGCAGCTTTTATCTTGTTTGACAAGCGCTTTTAATAAGCCCTTTATCATAGTTTTTTTATAATTAAACTCCTGCTTGAAGCTCGGGTGCTCAAGCACAAAAAACAGAGTGTCGTTTTTGTTGTACATAAACCTTACCGCACTTTGATATCTGGGGGGCAGCAGAGCCAATAGCTTTTTATACGAGGCGATTTGCTCCAATTTTTTGAGCCAAGGAGAACCTGTAAGTTGAGAAATAATAAAATTAGCCTGTTTCATCTTGTAATTATAGCATTTATGGTTGGAATTTTCCTTAGTGGCTGCGGATACAAAGGCGACCCGAAGTACACGCAAAACGATACCTTTGATAAGAATAGTCTGAAAGCCGAGAGGGTTTATCAACTCTAATCTGCTTTTTTGGATAAAAAAGATAAACTTCTTTAACAAAAAAATACCTCAAAGAGAGATTACATGAAAAATGTCCCCATCGTCATCTTGGATTTTGGTTCACAATACACTCAACTTATCGCCAGACGTATGCGTGAGGAGAAGGTCTATTGCGAGATAGTCCCGTACAATGAGAGCGTGGAAAACATCAAAGCCAAAAACCCCAAAGGCTTGATACTTTCAGGCGGCCCGTCTTCAGTTTACGAAAAAGACGCTTACAAGATAGAGAGCGGGATATACGAGCTCGGCTTGCCTATACTCGGCATCTGTTACGGCATGCAGCTCATCGCGCACCACTTTGGCGGTTCTGTAGCGGCGGCGAACAGACACGAGTACGGCAAAGCGAGCGTGAGTTACACCGACGATAGCACTATCTTCAAAAACACGCAAAACAACAGCGTTTACTGGATGAGCCACGCCGACAGAGTAGAGAGTTTGCCGCAGGGTTTTGTCTGTATCGCCTCCAGCGACAATTCGGACAATGCGGCTATCGCGAACTACGACAAAAAGATATACGCTTTGCAGTTTCACCCTGAGGTTACGCACTCTGTTGAGGGGGCGAAAGTGCTTAGAAACTTCGCTAAAGAGATTTGCGGCTGTGAAACGACTTGGAATATGGGCTCGTTTGCCAAAGAGCAGATAATCAAAATAAAAGAAGCGGTTGGCGACACAAAAGTCCTTTGCGCTGTCAGCGGCGGCGTTGATAGCTCGGTAGTCGCAGCACTTTTGCACGAGGCTATCGGCGAGCGGCTTATACCTGTTTTTGTAGATACGGGATTGTTGCGCCGCGACGAGAGGGAGCAGGTAGAAAATATGTTCAGGGTAAATCTCAAAATCCCCCTCATCAGCATTGACGCAAGCGACATCTATCTATCGCGCCTCAAGGGCATCACAGACCCCGAGCAAAAACGCAAAATCATCGGACATACATTTATAGAGATTTTTGAAAAAGAGGCGAAAAAACACAACGATATAGCGTTTTTGGCGCAAGGCACGCTCTACCCTGACGTGATAGAGTCGGTTTCCGTAAAGGGGCCTTCAAAAACTATCAAATCCCATCACAATGTCGGCGGATTGCCCGAACATATGAAGTTCAAACTCATAGAGCCTTTGAGAGAGTTATTTAAAGATGAGGTTCGTGCGCTTGGCGTTGAGCTTGGCATACCAAAAGATATGGTTATGCGCCACCCGTTCCCCGGCCCCGGACTTGCGATAAGGATAATGGGCGAGGTGAACAAAAGCGACCTTGAGATTTTGCGAAGTGCCGATGTGATAATGCAAGAGGAGCTCAAAGCCGGCGGGTATTATGATAAAACGTGGCAGAGTTTCACGGTGCTTTTAAATGTGAAAAGCGTCGGCGTTATGGGCGACAACAGAACCTACGACAACACGGTTTGCATCAGAATAGTAGGCAGCACGGACGGTATGACGGCGACTTTCGCACACTTGCCTCACGAACTTTTGGAGCGCATGAGTACGCGTATCATCAACGAGGTAGAGGGTATCAACAGAGTAGTGTATGATATCTCAAACAAGCCGCCCGCCACGATAGAGTGGGAGTGAAGCCACTCCCGCCATCGTGGCAATCCATACGATAATGGCACAAAAAGTTAATATTATATCAACAAACAGTGATAAAAGTAATATTTTTTAAGCAAATTTTCGTAAATAGAGCGGATTGCCACGAATGAGTGCAAACTTACAATGACGGAAGGGTAGGTTCTGTTAAACCATAATACATAAAAGGCGGAGAGATGTTTAAAAAGGAAAAGAGGTAGTAAAAATGGCTGAAAAGACGACCGCCAACATCGGCTTTGAAGAGAAGATATGGGGAGCCGCCGACATACTGCGTGGCAATATTGACGCGAGCGAGTACAAGCATGTTGTTCTTGGGCTGATTTTCCTGAAATACATCTCTGACAAGTTTGAGGAGCGTTATAACGAACTTGCCAAAGAGGGCGATGGTTTTGAGGAAGACCGTGACGAATACGCATCACAAAGTATATTTTTTGTGCCACAGTCAGCGCGTTGGGCAAACATCGCCGCAGTTGCACACAAACCGGAAATTGGCACGGCTATTGATGACGCAATGCGGGCAATAGAAAAGGAAAACAGACGCCTAAAAGATATTTTGCCGAAAAATTACGCCCGTCCTGAACTCGACAAGCGGCGACTCGGCGATGTCGTTGACCTGTTTACCAACATCAGTATGATAGAGCACGGCGACAACAAAGACATTCTCGGGCGCACTTACGAATACTGCCTTGCTCAGTTTGCTTCGCAGGAAGGCAAAAAGGCTGGTGAGTTTTACACGCCGTCCTGCATCGTGCGTACACTCGTTGAGGTGTTGAAACCGTACGGCGGGCGTGTGTATGACCCATGCTGTGGTTCGGGCGGTATGTTCGTACAATCGACGAAATTTGTAGACAGCCATAGCGGCAACCGAAAAAACATATCTATTTACGGGCAGGAGAGCAATCCGACTACGCGCAAACTTTGCCTCATGAACCTTGCTATTCGCGGGATAGAAGCTGACATCGGCGAGTTCAACGAAGACTCGTTCCACAACGACTTGCACAAAAATACCAAAGCTGATTTTATTCTCGCAAATCCACCATTTAACCTTTCGGCTTGGGGTGCGGACAGGCTCGCTGACGACCCTCGCTGGAAATACGGCTTGCCACCGTCCGGCAATGCCAATTTTGCGTGGATTCAACATATGATTTACCACTTATCGCCGAACGGCAAACTTGGCTTGGTGCTTGCCAATGGTTCGCTTTCGAGTAACACGGGCGGCGAGGGTGAAATTCGCAAGCGGATAGTTGAGGACGACCTTGTGTGGGGTATCGTCGCTATGCCGTCGCAGTTGTTTTATGGCGTTCAGATTCCCGCTACCTTGTGGTTCATCAGCCGCAACAAGCCGCAAAAAGGCAAGACACTATTTGTTGATGCTCGAAAAATGGGTGAGATGAAAACCCGCCGTTTGCGTGAGTTGTCGGAGGCTGACATTCTAAAAATCGCCGATACGTTCACAGCGTTTGATAATGGCAACGTGGAAGATGTGAAAGGTTTTTGCGCAGTCGCTGACTTATCCGAAATCAAAAAGCAGGACTATATCCTCACGCCTGGGCGGTATGTCGGCATAGAAGAGCAGGAGGACGACGGAGAGCCATTTGAAGAGAAAATGACACGACTGACAAGTGAAATGTCTG
>JAITNC010000211.1 GCA_031290675.1 Campylobacteraceae bacterium
GTGTAAACACATATGGTGTGAGCTATAAAACAAGCTCATTTTTTTTGCTATTTTTATATTTGAGCTTTTTATCTGTTAGCACCCGCAAAAGCCCGCAAATTCATACCCTACAAAAGCTACAAGTGTTTTTAAGTACAATTTAAGTACAATTATCAGATTTTTTATAAGCCAAGGAGCAGCGGTATGGAAGAGACAAAACGCAAGCGTGTTTTGGTGAAATTTTCAGGAGAGGCGTTGGCTGGAAAAGGCGCTTTTGGTATTGACAGCGGTATTTTGACATACATAGCGAACGAGATAAAGTCGCTTGTGGCAAATGGTATTGAGGTCGGCATAGTCATAGGCGGCGGCAATATCATCAGAGGTGTCAGTGCGGCTCAGGGCGGAGTTATCAAGCGTACGAGCGGGGATCACATGGGTATGCTCGCTACCGTCATAAACAGCATCGCTATGCAAGAGGCTCTTGAGCACGAAGGCGTAGATGTACGTGTGCAGAGCGCTATAAAAATGGAGCAGATTTGCGAAACTTTTATAGTCAGGCGGGCTCAAAGACATTTGGAAAAAAACAGAGTTGTCATATTTGCTTCAGGTACGGGAAATCCTTTTTTTACGACCGATACAGCGGCGACTTTGAGAGCTGTGGAGATAGGCGCAGATATGATTATCAAAGCTACGAAAGTAGACGGTATCTACGACAAAGACCCAAATAAATTTAAAGATGCAAAAAAATTACCATGTTTGACTTATGAGCAGGCTATGGGCGATGATGTGAAAGTGATGGACGATACGGCTATCGCTTTGGCAAAAGATAACAACCTCCCGATAGTTGTGTTCAATATGTTCAACGAAGGACATCTGTTGTCTATCATCAACGGCAACTACTCAAAGTGTTCTATGGTAAAAAACTAAAATCAAATAAAGGAAAACGAAAATGAGAAGCGAACAGATAACAGCGAAAGCTTTAGTCGCAGCAGGCGACGATAGATATAAATTGGCTATGATTGTTTCCAAAAGAGCGGAACAGTTGGCAAGCGGCGCAGAACCTTTGGTGATAGTAGCGAAAGATATGAAAGCGGTAGATATAGCGTTGCTTGAGATAGCCGAGGGCAAGATACTTATGGAAAATATGGAGGAGCGCTCTTACTAAGAGAGCCCCAAGGAAACAGCCATGGAGGAATTACTCAACAAAATACGATTATGCACTAAAGTGGACGACGCTAAAAAAATATTGCTCGGCTTCTTTCCAAGTGACAATAAACGTATCTACGACGCTATAAAATTAGCCGAAAAGCAGCACGAAGGGCAGTTTAGAAAAAGCGGCGAGCCATATATCGTTCACCCGCTTCTTGTGGCGGCTATCGTGGCGCATTACGGCGGCGATGAGACTATGGTCACAGCCGCACTGCTGCACGATGTAGTTGAGGATACCCCCACGACGATAGAAGAGGTTGAGGAAAAGTACGGCAAAGATGTAGCAAATATCGTAGGCGGTTTGACGAAGATAATGGCTATACGTGAGGACAAACTCGCACCCTCCAGCTCCAGCGAAAAGCTCATGAGTTCGGCTATGACTTTTAGAAAAATGCTCATAGCCTCCATAAGCGACGTGAGAGTTCTTGTCATCAAGCTTTGCGACAGACTTCACAATATGATGACGCTAAGCGCACTGCCGGCAAACAAGCAAAAAAGGATAGCCGAAGAGACGCTCGTGGTTTATGCCCCGATAGCGCACAGGCTCGGTATATCTTCCATCAAGACGTACTTGGAGGATTATAGCTTTTTGTATGTTTTGCCCGAAGAGTATAAAAAGATAGACGAATATATAGCCGAACACAAACAGCAGTTTCAGCTCAGGCTAAATCTTTTCATAGAGAAGATAAATACGCTTATGCAGCAAAACGGTTTCGCCGAGAATGACTACAGGCTTGAAAAACGCATCAAACACAACTACTCAATATATATCAAAATGCAGCGCAAAGGCATATCTATAGAAGAGGTTTTAGACCTTTTGGCTGTAAGAATCATCGTAAAAGAGCCGCTTGATTGTTACAAGATTTTGGGCATCATGCACCAATATTTCAACCCTATCATCTCACGTTTCAAAGACTATATAGCTATACCAAAAGACAACGGATACCAGACTATTCACACGACTATTTTTGACGACAAGTCTATCATTGAGGCGCAGCTGCGCACTTTTGATATGCACAACATAGCCGAGTTTGGCGTAGCGGCGCACTGGAAATACAAATACTCCGGCGGCATAAATCCAAAACTTGACTGGCTCGCTGAGATAAAGACAAAGAACGATGAGAGCGATGACGCAGCGGAGTTTTACGAGTTCGCCAAAGACAGCTATCTGTACAGCGAGGATATAGCGGTATTTTCGCCAAAGGGCGATATATTTACGCTCTCGCGTGGCGCTACAGCTTTAGACTTTGCGTATGAGATACACACAGAGGTCGGTTCTCACGCCAAAGAGGCTTATATCAACAGGCAAAAAGCACCGCTTTTAAGCGAGCTCAAAAACGGCGACATAGTGCGTATCGCTACAAGCGATGAGCCGATATACAGATGCAGTTGGGTCAATAGCGTCAAAACAGGCAAAGCCAGAACAGCCATCATGCAAGCGTGCCGCCAAAAGATAAGAGAGCTCAACTACCAAGTGGCGATACAGATACTTTCAGGTATTTTCGGCACAAAAGAGAGCAGGCTTTTAGTATGGATAAGAAAAGAGAAACTTGACAAAAAGATAGACAAAGCGGCGACAGACTCCATATATCTGCAAGACGTAGTAAACGCTTTGAAAAAGTATCCAGTCGGCGAAAAGATACTCATACCATTGCTCAACCGCAACAGATACCACATCAAAAAACAGAAGTTTGAAAATATCGTCATATACTCAAACCAGAGCGTAAGTTCGGTCATGTTTGACCACTGTTGCCACCCAAAAAGAGGCGATGATATCATCGGATTTGTCAAAAAAAGCGGAGATGTTACGGTACATCACAAGATGTGCGAGCGGGCGGCTAAGATGATGGAGAGCAAAGAGCCTATGATATTTGTCAAATGGACGAGGGACGCTCCGGGTCAATACAAACTGCTCGTGAGTATTGAAAATAAAAGAGGCTCATTAGCGGCATTTTTGGCATTTTTGGCTAAAATCCAAGTAAATATTCAGACTATTGAGCTGAAAAAAGCTGAGGACGGAGCTGCTGATTATTTCAGGATAGTTATAGAGTTGCCTGAAGATGTCAAGCCCGAACAGATAAAAGACAACATCAAAGAGCGTTATAAACTCATAGAGTTTGTATCGCTGAACGACGCATATAAAGTAGTGTAAAGGGTAGATATGGAAGATAAAATAAAAGAAGCGTTACGTGAGATAAAGCGCGGCGTCGCTGAAATCATAGACGAAGAGAGATTGAGTGCGCTTCTTAAAAACTATTTTGAGAAAAATGAGCATTTTTATGTAAAAGCGGGTTTTGACCCGACTGCTGCCGACTTGCATCTTGGCCATACCGTGCTGTTGCAAAAAATGGCGCAGCTGCAAAAATACGGCGCAATAATACAGTTTCTTATAGGCGATTTTACAGCGCAGATAGGCGACCCGACAGGCAAAAATGAGACAAGAAAAAAGCTTGACAGGGAGAGTGTTTTAAAAAACGCAAAGACTTACGAGGAGCAGGTCTACAAAGTATTGGACGCAGAAAAAACGAAGATTTTATTTAACTCCAAGTGGCTAAATGAGCTTGGAACGGCGGGTCTGATAGAACTTACGACGACTTTTAGTGTCGCCCGTATGTTGGAGAGAGAGGATTGTGAGAAAAGATACCGCTCGCAAACGCCGATATCTATCAGCGAGTTTTTGTATCCGTTACTGCAAGGGTACGACAGCGTAGCTTTGAAGTGCGACGTAGAGATGGGCGGAACAGACCAAAAGTTCAACCTTCTTATGGGCAGACAGCTGCAAAGGGTTTATGGTGTCGGCAAAGAGCAGGCGGTCATTATGATGCCGCTTTTAGAAGGGCTTGACGGCGTAAACAAGATGAGTAAAAGTCTTGGCAACTACATCGGCGTGACAGAAGAGCCAAACGCTATGTTCGGCAAAACGCTCAGCATTAGCGATGAGCTTATGTGGCGGTATTATGAGCTTTTAAGCGCAAAATCGCTAAAAGAGATAGAAGAGCTCAAAAAGGGCGTGAGCGAGGGCAGGCTGCACCCAAAAAGCGTCAAAGAAGAGTTGGCTTTAGAGATAGTGACGAGATTTCACGATGAGGCAAAGGCAAGGGGCGCAAAAGAGGAGTTTGAGAGGATACACAAACAAAACGATTTGCCAAGCGATATCGCAAGTTTTGACCTCACAGCTCCCGTATGGGTAGCGAAGGCTTTCGTGGAGTGCGGTCTTTCGCCCTCAACTACACAAGCAAGGAGAGATATAACTCAAGGAGCGGCAAAGTTAAATCAAGAAAAGATAGAGGACGAGCAGTTGCAGTTAAATGCGGGCGAATATATATTGCAAGTGGGCAAGCGCAAATTTGCGAAACTAAAGGTCATATAAATGTTAAAATCGCTAAAAATAGGCACTTATACGATAAAATTTCCAATCATTCAAGGTGGTATGGGCATAGGAGTCAGCTGGGACAAGCTCGCCGGAACAGTGAGCAACGAGGGCGGTCTGGGCGTCATCAGCGCTATCGGTACGGGCTACTATCAAAACCTGAAATATACAGCGAAATCCATCAACTCACGCCCTTTTGACACGGACAATCTCTACTCTTTTGAGGCTCTAAAAGCTATCATCAAAAACGCTCGCAAGATTTGCGGGGACAAACCTCTCGGCGTGAACATCATGTGCGCCATCAACGACTACAGCAAAGTCGTTACGGACGCTTGCAAAAGCGGTATAGACATCATCATATCGGGTGCGGGACTTCCGACAAACCTGCCTGAACTTACAAAAAATTTCCCAAATGTCGCTCTCGTTCCGATAGTATCAAGCGCAAAAGCCTTGAAAATCATCTGCAAACGCTGGGCGCAGCGATATAACCGTATGCCTGACGGCGTAGTGCTTGAAGGACCGCTAAGCGGCGGACATCAAGGGTTCACTTACGAGCAGTGCGCTATGGAGGAGTATCAACTTGAAAATCTCATAAAACCCGTGAAAGACGAGATAAAAGAGTGGGGCGATTTCCCGCTTTTGGCGGCTGGGGGCATTTGGGACAAAAACGATATAGAAAAAGTGATGGCACTGGGGGCTGACGGCGTACAGATGGGGACGAGATTTATCGGTACTCACGAGTGCGACGCTGATGAGGTTTTCAAAAACGTACTGATAAAAGCCACGAAAGATGATATACATCTTTTGAAATCCCCCGTAGGATACCCGGCTCGCGGCGTTCATACAAATCTTATAAATCTTGTAGACAAAAGAGAAGGCCCTGCCATCAAGTGTATCAGCAACTGCGTGACGCCGTGTCATCGTGGTCAAGAAGCCAAAGAGGTCGGATACTGTATCGCCGATAGGCTCGCTGACGCATACAACGGCAAAGAGGAGAGCGGACTGTTTTTTACAGGGGCTAACGGATATAAGTTAAATGAGATTATAAGCGTCAAAGAGCTGATGCACAAATTGCTCAATGGAGAATGACCATCAAAAAGTTTATTTTTCTTCTGCTTACTATGCTGTCGTTTGCGTTGGCAGGAAACGCCGTATTTGACGAGTTTGACAACAGTTTTTCGTCGTATTCGCAGACACAAAAAGAGAAGATTTACGCCGGTATAAAACATATATACATTGAGTCTATCGTAAATAATAACGATGAGCTCAAGTACGAATCTCTCACGAGGCTTATAGACGGCTCTAAAACATTGGGTTATGACTACTCGCTGTACGAAAAAGAGTTAAACACGCTGAAAAATAGCCCAAATGTAGCCGCCATAGCTTCCACTCCAAAATCTACCGTTACAAGCCAAACGAGACCCGCAAAAAGCACTTTGGAGGACAACAGCTCTGTTTTTGCGTTGGATATGGTGCGCATAGAGCAAAACACCGCTTATGTGAAAGCCGATGATGTGAGCGTGCCAGCGCAAACCAACACTGTTTATGCAAACGTACCAGCGCAAACTAACACTGTTTATGCGAATGCACCAGCGCAAACCTCCACTACGGGAGCCGCAAAACTGACAGGCGCAAAGCAGGACGGCGAGAGTGTCATTTTCCAATTTGACCAAAAGATAGACGGCGTCAAGTTTTTAAAGTTAAAAGGCGATACTTTTAGATATATCTATGACGTGAAAGCCATCAAAACAAACGCTTTGATAGAGCTGAACATTGATGGGATAAAAGATTTGCGTGTTTCGCAGTTTGACAAAGATACGCTAAGAATAGTTTTTGAGTATACAAAAGATATTGAGATAACTTACGAGAGTGGCGGTGAGGAGTTGATTTTTAAGTCCAAAGAGTTTAACCCCAAAGGCTCAAAGACAGTCAATCCCACACAACCCACGCCGCCTCCAAGCAGCAACAACAGCGTGAAAAATACGACTGTGCCAAAGACAAATACAACCGCTCCCAAAGGCACTGTGCCTCGCAAGACGATAGTTATTGATGCAGGACACGGCGGCAAAGACAGCGGTGCGGTCGCCGACAAAAAGTACGAGAAAGACGCTGTTTTGCAGATAGCTCTTTTGCTCGGCGGCGAACTTGAGAAGAGGGGGCACAAAGTCTACTATACACGCACGAAAGACGTCTACTTGCAGCTGAGAGAGAGGACAAAAGCGGCAAATGATAGAAACGCCGATATATTTATATCGGTACACGCCAACGCTGCTCCAAAAAAAAGTCCTGAAGGGAAACTTTGGCAAGGCATAGAAACATTTTTCCTCTCGCCTACGGACTCCAAACGCTCAAAAAATGCGGCTGAACTTGAAAACCAATCTGACGTAGATGAGATGAACTTTTACTCAAAACAGACATTTTTGAACTTCCTGAACCGTGAAAAAATCATCGCTTCACACAAAATGGCGATAGACATACAGCAGTACATCTTAAACAATCTTAAGAAAAATTATACATCAGTAGTTGATGGCGGCGTGAGAGAAGCTCCGTTTTGGGTACTCACAGGCGCACAAATGCCGGCGGTTTTGCTGGAGGTCGGCTATATCACAGACAAGACTGACAGAGAAAGAATGTTTGATACAAAATTTCAACAGATTTTGGTTGTAGGATTGGCGAACGGCATAGAGTCATATTTTCTCAAAAATATGTAATGAACTGGGCGTTGGAGATACAACTAAACCAAGCTGTTTTTTCAAGGAGCATTACACTATGTCCAGACCCACGACAAAGCAGGACTTGATAGAAGCAGCGTCTACACAGTTTGATAAGATATGGAAGATGATTGGGCGTATGAGCGAGGTTGAGCAGAATGCGCCGTTTGATTTTGATGAAAACTTCCTGCAAAAGCAAAAAGCGGCACATTGGGTGCGTGATAAAAATCTCCGTGATGTGCTTATCCACCTTTATGAATGGCATCAACTATTGCTAAATTGGGTGAAATCCAACCAAAACAAAGAAGCGAAAGCATTTTTGCCTGCACCGTACAATTGGAAAACATACCCGCAAATGAATGTCTGGTTTTGGGAAAAACACCAATCTACAACTTATGCGAAATCACAGAAAATGCTGAAAGATAGCCACGCCGAAGTAATGGCTCTGATTGAAACACTTTCCAATGATGAACTGTTCGCAAAAAATCATTTCTCGTGGACGGGAACATCTACACTTGGGAGTTATTGTGTTTCTACAACTTCAAGCCATTATGATTGGGCGATAACAAAGATAAAACAGTATATCAAATCGTACAAGAGCTAGAAATAGCTATTTATGTGAAGTATTCATCTTTTACAATTTTTAGCTTGTTCGCTCTATGTTAAAATTTTGCAAACTTGATATGCTCTAATCCCCCCTCCCATTGTCATGCTGAGGCGTAGCCGTGAGCATCTGTGTCCCCCCCCATTTTTTTTGTCATGATAGTGAGCCGAAGCCCTGAGCTTGCGAATGGACACGAAGCATCTGTGTTTATTCTCCTCCGTCATTGCGGGTGTGGCAATCTAAACTTTCAATAATGCTTTTTAGCTTTTGACCTCGTAGTTTTTTTATCATTTCTGTTCTTGATTGTCTTGAATATATTATCTCATTTTTACTGTTTTTTATAACCTTTCTACCGCCAACCATATCTTGATAGATGACTATTTCGCCTTCGAGGTTGATGTAACTCCATAATTCATTTTGCGTTACCTTAGCCAAACCACTATCGTTAAAATCATCAATCTCATCAAATTGTGGTTCTATAACTATTTCACCTTTGGAATTGACAAATCCCCATTTGCCATTTTGTTTTATTACGGCTAAACCGTTATCATTAAAATAATCAATCTCATCAAATTGTGGTTCTATAACTATCTCACCTTTGGAATTGATAAATCCCCATTTGCCATTTTGTTTTATTTTGGCCAAACCATTATTTGAAAAATCAAAAATATAATCAAATTGCGGTTTTATAACTATCTCACCTTTGGAATTGATAAGACCATATTTGCCATTTTGCATTACTTCAGCCAAACCATTATTTGAAAAATCAAAAATCAAATCAAATTGCGGTTCTATAACTATTTCACCTTTGGAGTTAATAATGCCATATTTACGATTTTGTTCTATCTCAGCTAAACCATTACTGGAAAAACGACCAATATAACCAAACTGTGGCTCTATGACTATCTCTCCTTTGGAGTTGACAAATCCACATTCGTTATTTTGCATTACTTTGGCTAAACTATTATCAATCTTGTCAAATCTTGGTTCTATGATTATCTTGCCTTTAGAATTAATAATTCCCCATTTGCTATTTTGCTCTATCTCGGCTAAACCGTTATCATTAAAATCATCAATCTTGTCAAATTGCGGTTCTATAACTATTTCACTTTTGGAGTTGATAAGACCATCTTTGCCATTTTGTTTTATTACGGCTAAACCGTTATCATTAAAATCATCAATCTTGTCAAATTTTGGCTCTATTGCTATCTCACCTTTGGAATTGATAATGCCATATTTGTGATTTTGCATTACTTTAGCTAAATCATTATCTTTAAAATCAAAAATATAATCAAATTGCGGTTCTATAGCTATCTCACCTTTGGAATTGATAATGCCATATTTGTGATTTTGTTCTATTTTGGCCAAACCATCATTAAAATAATCAATCCTGTCAAATTTTGGCTCTATTACTATCTCGCCTTTGGAGTTGATAAGACCATCTTTGCCATTTTGTTTTATTACGGCTAAACCATTACTGGAAAAACGACTAATACAACCAAACTGTGGCTCTATGATTATCTCGCCTTTAGAGTTAATAATGCCATATTTACGATTTTGTTTTATCTTAGCTAAGTTGTTGTCGTTAAAATCATCAATCTCATTGAATCTTGGTTCGATAACCATCTCGCCTTTGGAGTTAATAATGCCATATTTGTGATTTTGTTCTATTTTGGCCAAACCATTATCGTTAAAATTATCAATATTCTTAAATCTTGGTTTTGCTACTATCTCGCCCTTGGAGTTAATAATGCCATATTTGCCATTTTGCATTACTTTAGCCAAATCATTATCTTTAAAATCAAAAATATAATCAAACTGTGGCTCTATGATTATCTCGCCTTTAGAGTTAATAATGCCATATTTGTGATTTTGTTCTATTTTGGCCAAACCATTATCGTTAAAATTATCAATATTCTTAAATCTTGGTTTTGCTACTATCTCACCTTTGGAGTTGATAATGCCATATTTGTGTTTTTGCATTACTTTAGCCAAATCATTATCTTTAAAATCAAAAATATAATCAAATTGCGGTTCTATAACTATCTCACCTTTGGAATTGATAAAGTCCCATTTGCCATTTTGTTTTATTGCAAATAAACTATTATCGTTAAAATTAAAAATCAGGTCAAATTGCGGTTCTATAATTATTTCACCTCTTAAATTAATCAGACCATATTTGCCATTTTGTTTTATTTTGACTAAATTATTATCATTGAAATTTTTGATATCATCAAATTGTGGCGCTACAGCTATCACACCTTTTAGATTAATCAGACCATATTTTTTGTTATATTTTATTTTGGCAAAACCATCGTTAAAATAATCAATCCTGTCAAATTTTGGCTCTATTACTATCTCGCCCTTGGAGTTAATAATGCCATATTTGCCATTTTGCATTACTTTGGATAAATCACTGTTGGCAAAATTTTCAGCATCACGAAACTGTGATTTTATAAGTATCTCACCTTTGGGATTAATGAAACCGCCATAGTAACGTGCACTTGTTGTGTTTAAATTATCAAAGACTAGAGGATGTATGTCTGTTACTCTGGCAAAACCATTATTATTGAAATTACTAGCTGTCCAAAATCGTGGTTCTATAACTATCTCGCCTTTGTAGTTGATGAAACCATATACGCCATTGTGTTGTATTTTAGTAAGCATATTAGTCATAATCTCCATTTGTTCTAATTAGTGTGATTTTATAAATAAAATGAAATTATACTTTAAAAATGAAGTTTTTGTATGTTTTGATAGAAGTTTGTAAAAATTTTTACCAATTTAGAATAAAATAATCAATGCCGCAACTTTATATAGCATCAACGAAGTATGACGTAAATGAATGTTTAGTGCGATACGTAACATTCTATTGTTATGACTTCAAAAGCATTAGCGTAGTGAATGTATTTGTGTTTCCACCCTCTCCAGTCATTGCGAGGAGCGAAGCGACGTGGCAATCCACTTCTTGTCTTTCACACACTAACCTTCTTGCAACTCAGTCGCATTTGGTAGTTAATTCCCCTCCTGCGGAGGGGGGGAGCGTAGGGCGGGGTGGTTTTATCTTGTGGGATTTTGTATTACATTGTATTACACAAAAGAGTGGATTGCCACGCCCGCAAGCGGGCTCGCAATGACGGAGAGAGAAACACAGATGCTCACGGCTACGCCTCAGCATGACAATTGGAGGGGTGGGTTCGCCGATGCCATGACAATGAGGGCTTTGCTGCTTGGTCTGACAAAAGAATGGAGTGGATTATCACGTCAATGGAGTGCAATGATGGCAGGGGATTGGTTATCCCCGCCTTGAAAATCAATTATTTGTAGTTTTTGATAGCTTTGTCCAAAATCTCAACAGCTTTATCTTTATCTGCGAAATCTTTTACTTTGACCCATTTATTTGGCTCTAACATTTTGTATGTTTCAAAGAAGTTTTTTATCTTGTTGAGCGTAGCTTTTGGAAGGTCGCTAAGTGAGTTTATTCCCTCAAATGTCGGGTCTATCTTGCTCACAGGAACAGCCAAAAGTTTTTCGTCCATACCCGCTTCGTCCTCCATAATCAAAACGCCTATCAGCCTGCAAGGTATCACAGAGCCCGCTTGCAACGGATATGTGTTGAGTACCAATATATCGGCAGGGTCGCCGTCAGCAGCCAAAGTATTTGGCACGAAACCGTAGTTTGCCGGATAAAACATCGCAGAGTATATCACTCTGTCCACAAATACCGCACCGCTCTCCTTGTCTATCTCATACTTGATACTTGAGCCGTAAGGTATCTCTATCAGCGCATTGATTTTGTCCGGATTTTTACCGACTGGAATTTTACTTATATTCATTGTTTTTCCTTTAGATTCTTGCTTTTATAAACGTTTCCATATCGCTTACGATACTATTTATATCTCTCTCGCCGTTTACCACTTGAAGCAGCCTTTTTGTCGTGTAAAAGCTCTGTATCGCGCCAAGAGGTTCGGAGTAGACTCTCATTCGGTTGTTAAATACGCTCTCATTGTCGTCTGCGCCACGGTTTCGTCCAAGTACTCTCTCTCGTGCGACTTGTTCGCTCACGCTGACTTCTATAACATTTACAAGTTTTATCTCTTGCTCTGTTTTTAGTATACTGTCAAGCGTGCTCATCTGCTCAACCGAGCGTGGATAACCGTCTATAAGTATGATGTCCTTCGCAGACTTTTTGATAGCCGAGATGATGGTGCTTACGACTATCTCAAGAGGTACTAAGTTGCCTTGTGAGATGTAAGAGTTGATGGTCTTTCCAAGTTCGCTTCCACTGCTAACTTCATCTCTTAAAAGGTCGCCTGTTGAAAAGTGCGCTATCTTATCGCTGTTATTTTTCGCGATAATGCTTGCGTCTGTTGTTTTTCCGCTCCCCGGAGCGCCGATGATTAAAAAAAGTTTTTTCATCTATTTATCCTTTTTATCATTGATTTTTATACCAAGTTCACGAAGCTGCTCAGCCGAAACCACGCTTGGAGCTTGTGTGAGAGGACACTGAGCACGTTGAGTTTTTGGAAATGCTATGACATCTCGTATACTGTCGCTTTTTGTCAAAAGCATGATGAGCCTGTCAAATCCTATAGCGATACCGCCGTGAGGAGGCGCGCCAAATTTCAAAGCGTCAAGCAAAAACGAGAACTTATCCAAAGCCTCTTCTTTTGATATTCCGAGTATGTTAAACACCTTCTCCTGAATATCTTTTTTGTGTATTCTGATACTTCCGCCGCCAAGCTCAACGCCGTTTAACACGACATCGTGAGCTACGGAGGTTATATCCTCAAGGTCTTTTGCGTCTATGTTGTTTGGCATCGTGAAAGGGTGGTGCATAGCTTTTGTTTTGCCTTCCTCAACTTCAAACATCTCAAAGTCAAGAACCCACAAAAAGTTCAACTCATCAGGGTTGGCCAAACTCATTCTGTTTGCTACTTCTATCCTAAGTCTTCCCATATAATCAAGCACGGTTTTTTTAGCGCCGGCTCCAAAGAAAACTATATCATCAATTTGCAAATCAGTCCTTTTAATCAGCTCACTAATTGATTTTTCACTCATAAATTTAAGTAAAGGCCCTTTGAGTCCGTCCTCTTTCATCTGAAAGTATCCAAGCCCTTTTGCGCCAAATTTCGCTACAAAATCCTCAAGTTCTTTCAAGTGTTTGCGGGAGAAAAATGTGTCGCCTTTAGGGACTTTGAGCGCTTTTATGCGGTTTTTCTTTGTATCTTTGGCGATGGAGGCGAACAGTTCGCTTGAGGAGTCTAAAAATAGGTCTGCCGCTTCTACCATCTCCAAGCCGTACCTGAGGTCTGGTTTGTCGGAGCCGTAAGTTTCCATAGCGTGCTTGAAGCTCATGCGTGGAAATGGCGTTTTTATCTCGTGTCCGCACGTGCTAAAGATAGACTTCAACAACTCTTCGGCTACTTTTATGATGTCGTCTTGCTCGCAAAAACTCATCTCAATATCTATCTGTGTAAATTCTGGCTGTCTGTCGGCTCTGAGGTCTTCATCGCGAAAACATCTTGCTATCTGAAAATATCTGTCAAATCCCGAACACATCAGCAGTTGTTTAAAGAGCTGTGGAGATTGGGGCAGGGCGTAAAATTCGCCATTGTGGACACGGCTCGGCACGAGATAATCCCTCGCTCCCTCAGGAGTAGCCTTTGTCAATATCGGCGTTTCAACCTCTAAAAATCCAAGCTCATCAAGCGTATTTCTAGCGGCTATAGCGGCTTTGCTTCGCAATTTAAACGTTTCATACGCTTTTTGATTTCTAAGGTCTAAAAAGCGGTATTTTAGTCGTACTTCCTCGCCGACATTTGGGTCGCCTATCACAAAAGGCACAGGCTCGCTCGCATTTTCAACGATAAGCTCTTTGAGGACAACCTCAATACTGCCTGTTTTGAGTTTTGGGTTTGTCAGCCCTTCGCCTCTGAGGCGCACTTTTCCTATGGCTCGCAGGACATACTCATCTCTCACGCCGGCGGCTATGATGTGAGCTTCTTTGCTGTCTTTTGGGTCACATACGAGCTGAATCAAGCCTGTATTATCTCTCAAATCTATAAAAATAACTCCGCCGTGGTCTCTGTAGCTGTTCGCCCAACCGCAAAGAACGACCTCTTTGCCTATATCGCTTTCGCTCAAATGCGTACAATAATGACTTCTCAAAACAAATGTCCTTTTTTAGCAATATGCGTAAAATTAAAAGATATTAGTATATCAAAAGCGAGCTTTTACATAGCTTTTTTAAAGTTCGCTCTTGGTTTTATATTTTTTGTCAAATCCGTACAGGTAGATGATTGCGCACAGGGAGAGATAAAAAAGCAGCTCAAAACTCTCCTCAACAAGCTCGTTTTTGTATACTTTTTCGCCTACTCTTCCGACTATCATACCGACAAACATCAAGATGTATGGGATAGTGGGGATTTTGACTCTTAAGAGGTACTCTTTGGCTATTTTCCACAACTTTTTTTGGAAAAAGTAAAAAAGCGTATAAGCGATAAAAAGCCCATATAAAGGGTGCGCCAAATAACCGTATCGTAACTCGTCCCACTCTGCGAAGGTATTTACTTCGCCCTCAATCGGAAAAAATACCCTAAAGATATTTATCTCTCTCAAAAAGAGTATCACGAGCACCATGGCTATCCATATAAATAGTTGTTTATGCTCTTTTGTTTTCACGCAAAATACAAATGCGGCTGCCAAAACAACCAGCTGTAGATTTTCCAACAGCGAACTCTCCAGCGCATACC
>JAITNC010000227.1 GCA_031290675.1 Campylobacteraceae bacterium
GAGAATTGAGGTTGAAGCCAGAGAGGCGACGACCTCATCTGGCTAATTTAGAACCTCGAAAAGAGGTGATTAAATTGGTTATGTTAAAACTCTTAATTGTAATTATAGCACTAATTTCAATATTAGTAGCTTTATTGATTACAATAACTCATTAAATTTGAGTTCCCTCTCTTCGGAGAGGGAAGAGTTTCACTCTCTGGCAAATTATTATGTACGTGACGATGGCTTTGAGCATACCAAGTTTATGTTAGGAGATTTAAGGCTTTCGCCTGCCATAAAACCTCCGTAATTCACCCCAGATAATACTTCACTATTCCTATTATCGGTTCTACCAAAAATATAGCCGCTCCAGCCGTAATAGCCGCTATGCCGACCACGACCATAAGTGGTTTTGAGGTATTTTCCACGTATATCGTGCCGTCGTTGCTCAAAGGCTCTTGCAAAAACATATAGACGATGAGTTTCAGGTAGTAGTAGACCGCTATAGCGCTATTTAGAGCCATGATGATGGCGAGATAGATAAAGCCGTTGTTTATCACGACGCTCATGATGTACATCTTGCCCCAAAATATAGAAAACGGCGGAATGCCCGCAAGCGAGAGCATAAACAGAGCCATGATGATAGCGCCCATAGGGGCTACTTTTATCATACCGGAAAACTTTTTAAACGGGTGTTGGTAGCGTTCATCGTAGAGATTTTCCTTATTTCTGGCTATCCAAAGCATCGTAAATGCCCCGAAATTTACAAACATAAATAGTATCCAATAGACAAATATAGCCTCATATGCGCCGCCTATCAACACAGCGCAAAGCACAAAACCCACGTGCGATATGGAGCTGAACGCCAACATTCGTTTGACATCGCTCTGCACAAGCGCCATAAGATTTGAGAGCGTCATCGTTACAACGGCGAGTACGTAGAGCATATCTTCTACCCAGATGACCGTATGGAGCATGTATTCAAACATTCTTATAACGACTATAAAGCCCGCTATCTTCGGCACTATGGACATAAAACCAGCCAATGACGCACTGCTGCCCTCATACACATCGGGCGTCCACGTGTGAAAAGGAATGATGGAGAGTTTGAAAGCCAGCGAGGCGAACAAAAACGCTGATGCGCCCAAGATGGCCAACATCGGCTCAAAGCCTCTACCGCTCAACCGCTCAACTATCACAGTTATATCAACACTGCCGCTAAGAGCGTAAAATATCATCGCGCCAAATGCGAAAAGTCCGCTGGACAACGCACCCATCGTGAAGTACTTCAGAGCCGCTTCTATGGCGTTTTTTTTGCTTTGCATGGCAATCATCGCATACAACGACAAAGACGCCGTTTCAAGCCCTATAAAAATCAATATAAGATTTGTCGTGGACACCATAAATAAAAATCCCGCCGCCACAAACAAAATAAACGCAAAATACTCGGCGAACCTGTACTCGGCGAACTCTTTGCCGCTAAGAGCCAACGGCGCAAACAGCAGGCACGACGACAAGATGATGAGCTGCGATATCTTCGCCAAGGCGTCTATCTTTATCATGCCGAAAAAACCGCTTGTGTTATTGTCAAGAACTACAACCGCCACTGTGCTGATAAGCAAAAAAACGATGCACAATATCGCATAAAAGCTTCGTGAACGCTCACGTTTGAGCATATCAATGCAGATGATGCTAAGCGCACCCACGCACAAAATAATCATAGGAGCGAGTACGCATATGTTTAAGTTGTCTAATATCGGATTTTCCATTATCGCTCTCCTTTGCCGCTGACTTTTTCAAGATATATCTTCGTGTCGCTGTTTTGAGCGTTTTCGTACATAATAGCCAACACACTTTGGACGCTTTTTTCTATTGGGCTCAATACCGGTTTGGGGTAGACTCCGAGTATAATCACCAAAGCCGTCAAAGGCACGAGCGCGCAAATCTCTCTCGTGCTCAAATCCGCAAGAGCTTCGTTCGCTTTGTGCGTGAGTTTCCCAAAAAATGATTTTCTATAAAGCCGCAACATATAAACCGCCCCGAGTATGATGCCAAGTCCTCCAAAAGCGGTCAATATCCAGCTCGCCTTGAAAAATCCCACGAGCGATAAAAACTCGCCGACAAAGCCTATCGTGAGAGGAAGTCCCACGCTGCCCATCAAAACAAACGCAAATATCGTAGCATAAAGCGGCATCACGGAGGCGAGCCCGCCAAATTCGCTCATAAGCTTTGTATGACGCCTATCATATATAACGCCGACTAGCATAAACAACGCACCGCTGACGATACCGTGGCTTATCATAAAAAAGACCGAGCCGCTGACACCCTCAACATTTAGCGCGAATGCTCCCAAGATGATGATACCCATGTGAGATATGGAGCTGTACGCCACGACCTGCTTCATGTCGTCCTGTGCGAAGGCTATAAGTGCGGCGTAAATGACCATGATGACCGAAAGTATCGCTACGGGCGTTATAAAATACACAACAGCGTCAGGGAAAAGCGGGAATAAAAACCTCACAAATCCGTAAGTTCCCATCTTCAAGAGTACCGCCGCCAATATCACAGAGCCTACTGTCGGGGCTTGTCCGTGAGCGTATGGAAGCCACGTGTGGAACGGAAACATCGGCACTTTGATGGCGAACCCTAAGAAAAATGCGCCGAACAGCCAGAGTTGAACGCCAAAAGGCACATCTAACGTCTGCCAATCCAAAAATGAGAAGCTCCAAACGCCGCTTGTTTTGTGGTACAAAAAGGCGAAATACAAAATGCCCACGAGCATCAGCACAGAGCCGGCAAATGTATACAAAAAGAATTTCACGGCGGCGTATATGCGTTTGTCTGCGCCCCACGCACCGATGATATAGAGCATAGGAACAAGAGAAAGTTCCCAAAAAAGGTAAAATATAATCATATCAAGGCTCAAAAACACGCCGACCATAGTCATCTCTAAAAAGAGTATTGATATGACAAGGTTTTTGATACTTTTCATCTCGCCAAGCCCGATGAGAGCGATAAGCGTGATAAAGGTGCTGAGAATCACCAAAAAGAGCGATATGCCGTCCACTCCCAACGTATAATGTATGCCGAGAGTCGGTATCACGGGAAATGAGCTTATCATCTGAAATGTGCTTGCGTCGGCGTCAAAAAAGAACCATATGGCGAGCGACAAAAGAAGCTCAAAAAAAGCCGACATGATGCCGTAAATTTTTATATTTTCTTTTTGGACTAAAAATCCCAAACAACCCGCTAGAGCTGGAAAAATAACAGTAAAAATCAATAAATATCCCACAAATACTCCTTAAGCGCTGTAAAAAACGGCTGTTATCAACAGTGCGATAACACCAAAAACTATCCACCTCAACATCGTTGAGAGGTTGCCGCTCTGCATTTTTCTCGTCTTCTCGCCAAAATACTTCAATGCTTTCGCTACCATATCTACAGAGGTGTCTATGACCCTCTCGTCTACTTTTTTCCACGAAAAATCAGCGAGCGCACTAAACGGCCGCACGATATACTCTTGATAAATCTTTGGTATGTAGTACTGATTTGACAAGAGCTTATATATCGCCCATTTTTCTATAGTTTTCGAAAAACCGCCTCGCCACAGATACACATAAAGCGCAAAAGCTATGCCAAAAATAGCCACTGCCGAAGTTGCGGCTATCATGATAGAAACGCTCGTGTGTCCCAAGCCAAACTCGTAAGAGGGCAAAAACTTAGTCGTAAACTCTTCAAAAATATGCTCAAATTTGCCCGCTATGATAGCCAAAACGCCAAGCGGTATCATCGCCAAAATCGCTAAAAGTGAAGCTTCGTGCGGGTGGATTTTGAGTTTTTCGTGCTCTTTTTTGCCAAAAAACACAAGGCAGATGAGCCTGAAACTGTAAAACGCCGTCAAGCCCGCACCTACCCAAAGTGCGGCGAAAAGCACAAAAGCGTGCTCATTTAGCGCCACTTCCAAAATCTTGTCTTTTGAGAAAAATCCCGCAAACGGGTAGATACCCGCAAGCGCTACGGAGGCTATGCTCATCAAGATAGCCGTGTATTTCATAGCCCTGAACATACCGCCCATTTTTTTGATATTTAGCTCATCGTGCATCGCATGCATAACATTTCCCGCTCCCAAAAACAGAAGCGATTTGAAAAAAGCGTGCGTCATAAGGTGAAACAACGCTATCCAATAAGCCCCAAGCCCCGCCGCTACGAACATATATCCAAGTTGTGAGAGCGTAGAGTAGGCTATGATGCGCTTGAGGTCGTTGTTTACAAGAGCCATAAGTGCGGCGAAAATAGCCACGAAAGCCCCAAGACACGCTATAAAAAATCCGACATCAGGTATGAGAGCAAACAGAGGATTTGCACGTATGACGAGGTATACGCCTGCCGTTACCATCGTAGCGGCGTGGATAAGAGCCGAAACGGGCGTAGGTCCTTCCATAGCGTCCGCAAGCCACGTATGCAGAGGAAATTGCGCCGATTTGCCCATAGCTCCTATAAAAAGCAGTATGCCGATGAGCGTCAAGGTTGAGGGCTCAAGCGAAGGAGCGATAGCAAAAACACTCTCGTACTCCAAACTTCCCGTTTGCCAATAGATAACAAAAAGCCCCAAAAGCATACCAAGGTCGGCTATACGGTTCATGATAAAAGCTTCATTTGCCGCCCATGACGCACTGTCTTTGTGATACCAAAAGCCTATCAACATCCAAGAGCAGAGTCCTACGCCTTCCCAGCCTATAAAAAGTCCCAAAAAGTTGTCGCTCATCACAAGCACGAGCATAGAGAAAACGAACGCCGAAAGGTATGAAAAGTATCGGTTGAAGCCTTTATCGTGCCCCATATAATATATGGAGTAGACGTGTACAAGCGTTGAAACTACGCCGACAGTCGTCATCATGATGACAGAAACTCTATCTACCACAAAGCCAAAAGGTATGTTTATGCCCCCCACGCTTATCCAGCTCATAAGGTTCGCTTTTACGCTCTCATCAGCCTCAAGATAGCACAAAAGCTTCAAAGACGCCGCTGTTGAGAGAGCGATAAGGAGTGAATTTACAACTCCCGTGATGAGGTTTTTTTTGCTCATTCCAAAAAAGGCGGCGAAAAGCGCGCCTGCCAAAGGCGAGAAAAGGGCTATATAAAGGTATATTTCCATCATTTACCCTTTCATGATATTTAAACTGTCTAAGTCTATCGTGCCGACTCGTTTGTACCAAAGCACCAAAAGACCCAACCCAACAGCTACTTCGCTTGCGGCGATGGCTATGATAAACAGAGCAAACATCTGCCCGCTCAAATCCATATAATATTTTGATATAGCGACAAAACCGACATTTGCGGCGTTTAGCAAAATCTCCGTAGCAAAAAACAGCATCAACAAACTCTTGCGTCTCAAAACGCCGAGCAGACCTACAGCAAACAGCAGTCCGCTGAGCACGAGATAGTGTGTCAAGCCTATCATTTTGCCTCCTTTACAATCTCTTTGACTTCGTCCATTCGTTTACTTACCAAGATGATACCGGCTATCATAGCGACGAGCAGCATCAAAGCCGTCAGCTCAAACACCGCTAGATACTCCGTAAAAAGCACTTGCCCTATCATATGCGTATTGCTCATGTCCTCATTTACAGGGCTTGTCGGCGTGATATGCTCACTTGCGAGAGGTGCGCTCAAGATGGCGGTTATCAAAACGGCTGAGAGTATGCTCATAGTGTAGATAATCCTCTTACTGGCGGTATTTTCCCTGACATCTCTTGTGGTATCAAAAAACATCATACCAAAGGCGTATAGAGCCATGATAGAGCCCGTATAGACGATAATCTGCACAACTCCGATAAATTCAGCGTCCAGCAAAAAGAAAAACCCGCCGATAAAAACCATACCGCCGGCGAGCGAACTCATAGCGTAAAGAGCGTTTTTGCTAAGCACGGTTATGAGGAAAAACCCTATAACAAGCGCAGATAAAAGATAAAAAGCGATAGCTTCGTACATCGTGTTTCTCCTAATAAGTAAGGGGCGTTTTTTTGACAGACTTGTCTGCCTCAGGGCTCAAAGAGCCGTATCCTTCAAACTCCGCCTGTGCACCTTTTCTAAACTCGTCTATCGGCGTGAGCATATCCTCTTTTAGCGCATAAAGTGAGCGCTGCTCGCTTGCGTACTCGTACTCGCCGCCGTGAACTATCGCAAGCTCGGGGCAAACCTCAGCGCAAAGTCCGCAATATATACATCGTCCGAAATTTATACTGTATTCGCTGACAAATTTGCGTCCGTTTTTGTCCACGCTCGTGTCCATTCGTATGCAGTTGGAAACGCATATCTTTTCGCAAAGACCACAACCTATACATCGCTCATTGCCGCTCTCAAGCAGGCGCATAAGTCTGTGGATAGCTCTGTATCGCTGATTGAAGGGCATTTTCTCCAAAGGATACTGCGTTGTGTGGCAGTTTTTTTTGATTTTGACCATCTCCCTGAAGACTATCCAAAGTCCCACAAAAAGCTCCGGTTTCACGCTTCTTTTGCAAACTCTGAGGAACTTCTCCCAACCGTTTTTTGGGCTCTTTTCAAAGTTGTAAAATATATATCCGTTTGTGTTTCTGTTTTTAAACTGCTCTAACATTTTCATCTCCTATATCATCAGCACTAAGCCCGTAACAAGCACGTTGAGAAGGGCTATCGGCATGAGTACTTTCCAGCACAGCCACATAAGTTGGTCGGGTCGCACGTGAGGCCACGCCCCCCTCGCCCACATAAAGCAAAACATAAAGCCCAAGACTTTGAGCAGCATCATAACGCCGCCCGGTATCACCCACAAAGAGTTGAAACCGCCCAAAAATATCACACTTACTAAAAACGATATGAGTATCATATTTGCGTATTCGCCGAGGAAAAACAGCGCCCAGCGCATACCCGAATACTCCGTGATATATCCGCTCACTATCTCCGCCTCTTGCTCCAACAAGTCAAACGGCGTTCTGTTCGTTTCCGCAAAGCCGGCTATGATGAAAAGCACGAACGCTACGGGTTGTTTCCACATCAGCCAGTCAAAAATGCCGCCCTCTTGAAAGTTGTTGATATTTATGAGCGACAACGACCCGATAATCATCACAGGTGCGAGAATAGAAAGTGCCGTGATGACCTCAAACGAGAGCAGCTGCACTACAACGCGCGCCGCGCCCAAAAGCGACCATTTGTTTGAACTGCTAAGTCCCGCCAAAAGCGGCGAGTACATACCCGCAGACGATACTCCCAAAACAAATAAAATACCTACATTTATATCGGAAATGATTGGCGAGATGGTGTATCCGCCTATCGTGAACTCCGGACAAATAGGAACTGCCGCAAATGCCGTGAAAACGGCTGTTACTATCACGAGCGGTGCGGCTAAAAATATGATTTTGACTGAATTTTGCGGTACCATATCTTCTTTCATAAAGAGCTTTACAGCGTCCGCTAAGGATTGCAAAAGTCCAAAAGGCCCCACATACATAGGCCCCAAACGACGATGCATAAAGCCCAAAACTTTACGCTCAACATAAGTGGCAAACCCAGCCAAAGAGGCTACGATAGCCAAAACAAGTATGATTTTGATGATAGTTTCTATGATAACGTGAACATCACTCATCGCCCGCTCCTTTTATAGAAAAGGTGTCAAATCTGTAACCGCCAAAAAACGGATATACGTTTAGTTTCTCATCAAACGTCGGCAGATAGGCGAAGTCGCCTTGTATATTTCGGTCTTTTTCTGCGTGCAAAGACAAGCTGTAGCCGTTTTTGGAAGTTATCTTTACGATATCGCCGTCTTTAATCCCACGTGCGTTTAAAAACTCTTCCGAAGCGTAAAGTGCGCCTCTGCGAGAGCCTGTTTGACGAGCTGTATTTACGAAAGCGTTAAATTGTGAAGGGGGATTTAGTCTGTAAAGCACATCGCCATCTATCTCAAACTCTTCAAGAGCGTCGCCCACAGCGGTGTTTTCTACGGCTGATTGGTTCAAGAGATATCCTCTGTGCTCAACTCCGGCGTTGTCATAATGATTGTCCAACTCATCAAAACAGATATCTTTAAAGCCCTTCTCTTGCGGCAGTTTTTGCGTATAATCTATAGTCAAATCAGCCTCTATTCCAAGTGCGCAAGCTATATCGTTCAGCTCATATCCAAGATACGGCAACGCCGCATTTGTCGGCACAACACGCTTGTCCATACTTGTAAAAGTACCCTCTTGCTGATTTAAAGACGGCATATCAAGCTCGCCTTTTCCAAGTGCGCTTATGCTCATGTTTCCTGCTCGGTTGTAGCCAAGAGATGCCCCCTCCTGATACTTGTCAAGCTCGCAGATGAGCGCAACGCCAAGCGAGTTCGTTTCCGGAGGAATGATAAGCGCCTCAATATTTTCCTCTCGTGTCAAGACGCCAACGATAAAGGCGATATTTTCCCATCTTGGGTGCGTCAAAATATCCTCGCCGATGATGAGGCTGATGCGTTTATTTGACCCCTTAAGCTCGTTTATTTTCGCGCTCATATCCTCAAGTCCGCACAAATTCCAAAGCCTTGAGGAGATAACTTCGCTCGTTCCCCCCTCAACCTCTTTGCTCAAACTAAGATGGAAAGTTTTGAGATATTCGCTTGTCTTTTCATCAAGCTTGTCGCTCAGCATCTCAAGCAGCAGATACAAAAACGCCTCTTCGCTGCCCACTTTATAGTTTAACTGAAGCAGGTTTTTTGAGTAATTTTGAACTATCTTGTCGTATATCGGGTGAGCGTAAATCGCTGAGGCTTTATTTATCTTGAGGGCGTTATTTAGGGCGTATACGCTGTTTGGTGAGTCATACCTCAACATAGAGCCGACACTGATGATAAGTTCGCTTTTGCGAATACCCTCCAGTGAGCCTTTGTAGAGGCTCTCCCCCGAGCTTGCACTCAACGCTTTCAAAAAACGCTGATACACAAACGCTTGCTCGTTTACAAGTTTTAAGCCAAATTTCTCTTTGATTTTTTGTAAGATGAACGCCTCTTCGTTTGTGATAAAACCGTTGAAAAGTATCACGCCGGCTTCGTTTTTGATAAAATCCACAACTGCGTCAAACGCTTTTTTGTCTTTGGACGCAACTCTGTTTTCAAAGTCATATCCAAATCTCGCAGCTCTGTTCAACGGTGCGAAATCCGTATCGCTGCTCACTCTGTAAATCTTTGGCGTCGGGTCGCTGAGACTTGTATGTTTCACTTCATAATATATAAGCGAGCAGTCCGAACTGTGCGGGTTTGAAGCGGGGATTTTTTTCAACTCCCACGCATTTGAGGTGTAGTGAAAATCAGCCGATGTTAGTGCGCCGACAGGACATACGGCACTGCATTCGCCGCAATCGCTGCAAGGCAGGAGCGAGCCGTCCTCATCTCTGTTTTTGCCGATAAGTGATTTTTGCATCTTGTTCCAAACGGCGAAAGCGTCTTTTGGCATACTCTCTTTATACTCTTTAGGTACAGCCAACTCTTCGCCGCGCGGGACGCTCTTGAGGGCTGTCTCGCCGACTTTGTCTTTACAGACCGTGATGCACCTCTCACACACGATACAAAGGGAAGGGTCGTATCTCGTAAGTCCCCAATTTTCAATAGGTTTGTGCGTGTTTGCGATAGCGAAATTTTGCTCTTCCACTTTCATATCAAGCACATAATTTTGCAATTCGCACTCGCCGCTTTTGTCGCATACACCACACTCAAGCGGGTGATTTACAGTGTAAACTTCCATGATAGAACGGCGCTCGGCTTCTATCTCAGGCGTGTTTGTTACCACAACTTGCCCGTCTTTGACTTTGGCGTTGCACGTATAAGCTCTCTTGCCGTCCACATCAGCCATACACAAGCGGCACGCCAATGTCGGCGAACAGCAGCTAAGATAGCAGATAGCGGGTATAAAAATATCATTCGCCCTAGCGCAGTTCAGTATGGTTTCGCCCTCTGACGCAGCGCACTTGATGCCATTTATCGTTATACTTATTTCAGCCATTTATCGCCCTTTTGTTATTTTCGCCACTTCATAGCGAAAACCTTTATGCTCATTTACGCCCAAAATCGCTATCGTGCCTTTGAGCTCGCTGCTCACTTCAAAAACTCTTTTGTATTCGCCGCTTTTAACAGTGATAATCACTTCATCTTTGTCTTTTATCTTAGCCGCCAGCGCAAACTGTGCTGAGGCGTAAAATCTCTCATCATTTGATGGGTAAAAATATACCGCTGTGCCGTCAAAACTTCGCAATTCGTCAATGTGAGGCGGCAATATATCTGCTTTGTCCACGCTTAACTCTTTGCCGCTGGGCAGACTTACGCCAAGTGGTTTAAATCGGCAGATGAGCGCTATCAGTCCGGCTACGGCATCGGAATCTGGGTGTTCTTGTATATCCTCGCCCAACAACAGCGTCAAACGCTCGCCTTCAAATAAACTCAAAGCTTCCTCTATCTCCTCTTCGCCGACATTGCTTTCCGCACTCAAATACCCCTCATCAAGTGCGTCCAGATACTCTCTGACATCGCCGCTCACCTCGCTGTCTTGCAAAACGCTTTTGGCTATCAGCGCCAACACGCCCGCTTCGCTTCCTGCTTCGTATTTGATATATTTTTGGGCTCTATTGCTCAAAAAAGCGTCCTCTATCGGAGAAAAATAGATAAAATTTTTGGCGTTTTCGCAGAGATTTTTTATAAGTTTCTCGTTATCCTTCAGCGGTAAAGTTCCGATAAAAATAACCGAACCCTTCGTGTCCAACGCCTCTGCACTCACTCCATAAACTTTAAAAGCGTCTGTGAGTTTAGACATTTGAAACCTTCACTACTATAGTCCAGTCGGCTTCGTTGAACTTCAAAGAGTTCAACACTTCCGCCCCGCTTTCTTTGATACTGTTTATAACTTCTTGCAGCCCAGCCGCACTCACAATCTCAAACAAAAATATAAAAACCTCGCCCTCTTTGCCGACTTTTAAAATCTCTAAAAGCCTTGAGTTAAAATCGCTTTTGTGTCCTCTTAAATCATATCGTTTCATTATCTGTCCGTTTCTCCAAGCAGGATATTTGAGCTCGCTATCATAGCGATAGCGTCAGCAAGGTACGAGTCAAGCATTATCTCTTGAAAAAGACTACAGTGCCAAAAAGATGGCGTTCTGATTTTCACCCTGTACGGATACGCCTCGCCTTGTGAGTTGATGTAGTAGCCAAGTTCGCCTTTTGGGGACTCCGTAGCCACGTACAATTCGCCCTTTGGCGGCTTCATACCCTGCGTTACAAGCACAAAATGCTGCATGAGGGAGTAGTTTTGCGTCATTATCTGCTCTTTTGGCGCGCTTATATATTCTGGTGCGTGCGCCATAATCTCGGGCTTTGTATCTTTGTACATAGTGATGACTTGACGTAAGATTCTCACGCATTGGCGCATCTCTTCCATATAGAGCTTATATCTGCCGTAACAGTCGCACGTATCGGACACGGGCACATCAAACTCTACCTCATCATACAACTCGTAAGGCTCTTCTTTGCGTATATCCCACGCTATGCCGCTGCCTCGCAGCATAACGCCCGAAGCGCCCCAGCTTTGAGCGGATTTTGCACTTAGGACACCGACATTTTCAAGCCTCATACGCCAAATCCTGTTTTCGTCCAAAAGCCCTTCATAAGTAGCGAAAGCCTCAGGCAGTTTGTCAAGATATGTGCTGAGATTTTCAAGCCAGCCATCAGGAAGGTCAAGCGGCACGCCGCCTATCCTGATAGATGAGTGCGTGAGCCTTGCGCCGCAGTACGCTTCTATCAAATCCATAGCGTACTCTCTCTCACGATAAGCGTACAAAAATACCGTCATCGCTCCTATGTCAAGTGCGTGCGTGGCGAGCCAAAACAGATGCGAGCTGATACGGTTGAGCTCCAGCAAAAGCATTCGTATGACTTTGGCACGTCTTGGAACTTCCAAACCGATGAGTTTCTCCACCGCCAGCGCAAAGCCGTAATTGTTTGATGTAGCGGCTATGTAGTCCATACGGTCGGTTACGGGCAAAAACTCGTTGTATATCATATTTTCAGCCATTTTCTCAACGCCTCGGTGCATATACCCGATGTCCGGCGTCACTTTGACTATCCGTTCACCACTAAGCTCCAAAATAAGACGAAGCTGCCCGTGCGCTGAGGGGTGTTGAGGGCCGAGGTTTAAGACCATGTTATTATCATCTCTGTCAAAAGAGATATTTTCAAAAAAAGGTTTGAGTCTGTTTGGTTGTTGCGTTATCATTGTTAATGCCTTTTCTTGAGCGTAACGGTTTTGCTTTTTTTCATCTTTTTGACCAAAAACACCCCGCCCTCTTCTTGATATTCGTTGATAGTGCTCGGCTTGTCGCTGTATGGTTCGCCAAAATGCACTTCACGTCCTATTCTCGCGTAACCGTGCGTATCTTTTCCGTCTATCAGTGCGCTATCTCTTATCTCCGGGCCTATGATATCTCTGTACTCAACGCCAAAAAGCTGGTCTATCTCATACCACTGCGCCGCCTCATCGCCCTGCAGAGGGTAAGTTTTTCTCAGCGGATAACCGCTCCAGTCATCAGGCATCAAGATACGCTTCATATATGGGTGTTCTGTGATAATAAGCCCAAACATATCGTACGCTTCCCGCTCAGCCCAATCTGCGCTTTTGTACACGCTTATCGCACTTTTGAGAGGTTCGTTTTCTTTTAAAATACACTTGAGGCGAGCTCTTTTGCGTTTTTGCATGGAGAGCAGTTGATAAAATATCTCAAACTCATTTCGCTCAGCCAAAAAATCCACCGCGCTCATCTCGCTAAGGTTGTTGTAGTGCAGTTTATCTCTCAAAAACTTCAAAACTTTTACATTGTCTTTTGCGTCTACCCAAATCACAAGCTGCCCGAACTCTATATAAGCGTCGTTTATCACAAACTTCTCTTTTAGCTTCTCAAGGTCGTCTTTGAACACCTCATCGCTTGCAGGCTCAGCTCGGTTGGCGTGGGAAGGAACTTTAAATCTATCCGTGAAATACGCACCATTTTGCGTGTTTTTCTTATCTGTATACGGTCGCATCAAACAAGCCTTTTTGGTCTATCTTGACGTGTTATTTTTTCAGCTCTTATCTTTTTTTGCAGAAGCATTACGGCATATTGTAAAGTTTCGGGTCGCGGCGCACAGCCGGGAAGGTAGATGTCTACGGGGATTATCCTGTCTACGCCCTGAACTGTCGCGTAAGTGTTGAAAAGCCCACCCGTGTTGGCACAGCTGCCCATACTGATGACCCATTTGGGGTCTGGTATCTGGTCGTACACACGTTTCATCAAATGGGCGTGTTTTTTGGAGAGCGTTCCGGCGACTATGATACCGTCAGCCTGTCTTGGACTTGCCCTAAATATCGTACCAAATCTGTCAAAGTCAAATCTCCCCGCACCCGACGCCATCATCTCTATAGCACAGCACGCAAGCCCGTAAGTAGCAGGCCAAAAAGAGTTACTCCTCGCCCACTGTACAACTTTATCAAGCGTTGTAAGTGCGGCGGGCAATCCTGCGTCCTGAAAATAATTTATCTTATGTTGTGCCATTCGAGCGCTCCTTTATTCCAAGCGTATATAAATCCTATGCCTAAAAGCAGTATAAAAAGTATCATCTCCGCAAATGCGAACATACCGATGCCTGTGGCTTTAAAATAGGTAAAATTTATCGCCCACGGAAACATAAAAATAATCTCAACGTCAAATAAAATAAATAAAAGAGCGAAAAGATAAAAGTGTGAAGATATGCGGTTTGGCTGCTTGGTGGTCGGAAACCCGCACTCATAAATGGTAAGCTTGAGTTTTTCATCGTTGCGGCGCGAGAGCTTTTTGCCGACATAATTCGCCGCAAACACGATAAGGGCGAAGATGATAAACGCAAAAATCATTGCGAAAAACGCTCCAAAGTATGGGTGTGAAAAATCCATATGGGACATCATAACGATTTATCTCCCTTCAAAAGATTAGGTATAAATAAACGATTATATAAAAAAAATCATTCTAAAAACCTTCTGAATATAAAAAAATTACATTTTAAGTGAAAATAATCGCGCTAGTGTAGATTTTTGTTACACAAGTTTTATCGCTCTTACTATAATGCCAGATAAAAACAAAATGGAGCTTAAATCTCTAAAAAATACGACAAAAACATCTGTTTTTGATGTGATTTTTTGTTGTGGTTGTGTTGTGTTGAAGACTTTTTACACCAGACTTCACAAGACACCCCATCTATTTCATCATTGCGGGCATAATACTCAAAAAATAGTTGCTATTTTTACACTTATTGCTACCACCCCTCCCGTCATTGCGAGCCTGCGTCAGCGGGCGTGGCAATCCATCTTTCCTTGCTTTTTTGTCTTATTTAAGATACAATAAATGCATGAAAAAGAAAACAACGACAACAAATCCAAACAGTGAAGCAGAAGAGTATCTCAAGCAGGCTTTTTCTACAAATGACCACAAAGAGATACAACGCTCTCTCGGGGATATAGCAAAAACAACAAATATGACAAAACTTGCTCAGAGCATAGGCGTAAGCAGGAGTAGTCTTTACAAGAGTTTAGATGGAACGTGCGATGC
>JAITNC010000232.1 GCA_031290675.1 Campylobacteraceae bacterium
ATACAAGGCAGTAACATTCTTGAAAATCTTATAGTTTTAGAAGAGGGCTACAAACTCCTAAAAGAGGGAAAATCTGACGAGGCAAGCATAAAATTTATGACTATCCCTTCTGATTCGTCTATCATAAATATAGCCAGAGCGTTGGAGCATTATAGACCTGTAAATAAAGAGGAAAAATGATGAAGAACGCAAAATATGCGATTTTTTTTATCGTTTGTGCACTTTTTATAAGCGGTTGCGGGACAAAAAGGCAGTATTTTGAACCAACAGACACGAACGGCAAGGTGCGCTTTAACGGAAGCCTCTCCTCAGACATAGAAGAGGTTGCGAGCAAAGGTGCATCTTTGGGTAAGGGCAAAGTCATCACCTACAGCGGAGAGGAGCAAAACATCAAGCTTGAGAAGGGATATAGTTTTTTGGGCGAGTTTGATGGTAGATTTGTGACTATTTCTCCTCACGGTACGCTGCACGTCAAAGACAAAAACAACACGCTTGTTTATGAGCGCGACTTAAATACGATGATAGCTTCAGCCTCTATCGATAAAGATACGCTTGCTGTAGTAACCGCAAATAATATACTGTATCTTTTTGACATGAGCAGCAACGAGACTGTTTTTCAAAAAAAGATGGACGCTATGTCGGCTCTTGACTCAAGGATAGCCGTGCCGTATTTTTTGGGAAGCTTGGTGATTTTTCCCACACTTGACGGCAAACTTGCCATAGTAGACAGAGATAACGGCGCTTTGATACGAAATGTCGTAGTGAGTGCCGAGCGAGAGTTCAACAATGTCATTTTCCTTGATGTTGTGGGCGATAGAATGTTCGCCGCGACCTCAAAAAGAATCATAGGCATAAGCCCGACAAATATCAACTACATAGATGAAGATATCAAAGATGCGGTTTTGTTGGAAGATAGGATATTTATCTTTGAGAAAGATGGAAATGTGGTACTTGCGGATTTGGATTTGAAGATTTTAAATGAGCGCAAATTTCCTTTTGCTATCTTCGCCGGAGCCGCCGTTTGGGGTGATAAACTTTATATAGTTGAGAAAAGAGGCTACTTGATAAAGAGCGATTTGGATTTGAAAAATTATGAAATTTTTGATTTTCCCTCAAAGATAAAAGACTTTTTATTTATAGGCGGCGGTAAGATTTTTTATGGCGACAGTTTTTACACATTGGAGTAGGCGCTTTTGATACTTTGTGACGTAGGAAATACCAACGCTCATCTGTTGATAGATGGGCGGTTATATATAAAAACCATAGATGAGTTTATGGAGTTTTCGCTCAGCGAAAAAGTGTACTATATCTGTGTCAATGATGCGCTTAAATCCTTTTTGAGCGAAAAATCAAACTTTTTTGATTTGGAGCCTCATGTGCGCTTTGCCACGAAATACAAAGGTATGGGCATAGACAGGATTTGCGCCTGCAGAGCCGTGTATGATGGCGTTGTCGTGGACGCAGGAAGCGCCATAACGGTTGATGTTATGGAAAAAGGCTCACATCTTGGCGGCTTTATACTGCCGGGCATAAAAGCGTATGAGAACGCTTACGCGCTCATATCGCCTCGCCTTAGAAAAGAGATAGATGCAGATATCTCTTTAGGAACTTTGCCGACAAACACACAAGAGGCGATAAGCTATGCGGTTGTAAATTCTGTAGTGCTTAGCATAAAAAACGCCGCCGTGGGCAAAAAGATATATTTTACAGGCGGGGACGGCGAATGGCTGGCAAAGTTTTTTGATAATAAAATATACGATAAAATGTTGGTTTTTAAAGGGCTTGAGGATACGATAGCCGCATTAGATATAAGGATATAAAATGTTGACAGTGGCATTACCAAAGGGAAGAATAGCGGAAGATACTTTGAATATATTTGAGAAAGTTTTCAAAAAGCCTTTCAATTTTGACGATAGAAAGTTGATACTAAGCACTGATAAGTTTAAATTTTTATTGGTCAGAAGTCAAGATGTGCCGGCGTATGTTTTGCATCAGGCTGCCGATATAGGCGTAGTCGGGCTTGATGTGCTGGAAGAGCAGGGGGCAAATCTGACAAGACTGTTAGACCTTGGTATCGGCAAGTGCAGGATTTGCATCGGTATGCCAAAAGATAAAGAGCTTGATTTTTCTCTGCCTGAGATAAAAGTGGCGACAAAAATGGAAAATATAACAAGAAAATACTTCTCCTCAAAAGCCGTTGGGGTTCGTGTGATAAAGCTTTATGGTTCTATAGAGCTTGCTCCTCTTGTCGGGCTTGCTGACGCTATCGTTGATTTGGTTGAGAGCGGCGATACGATGAAACAAAACGGACTTAAAATAGTAGAAACCATAGCGCATTCATCAGCTCATTTGGTTTGCAATAAAAATAGCTTTATATCAAAAAAAGAGGAGATGCTGGAGCTGTATGCAAGTATCAAAGAAGCAATAACTTCGCTTTGATTTTTTATGTTTTCTGGCCACGCTCTTTTGCGCCAATACTTCGTTAGTTGTTCGCCAGCGTCGTCATATACCAGTTCGTATTATTCCTAGCAGGCTCACTCCTTGTCTCGTCTTGGCGCAAAATATCTGTGCCATAAAATCATAAATTTGGTATGCTTAGCTATCTTGTCTTTTACAATTTTTAGCTTGTCCTTTTGCACGCTAACATCGTTGCAATTTCGCCGCGCTCGCTCACTAATTCCCCTCCTGCGGAGGGGTGCCCGAAGGGCGGGGTGGTTTTATTTGTAAGGCTTCATTTGCGCCTCATTA
>JAITNC010000081.1 GCA_031290675.1 Campylobacteraceae bacterium
CCGCCAAAATCATACACTATATCAGCGTTATCTACGAGCGGCAGCTGGGCAGCAGGTGCGATTTTCAATCTATCTTTTTGGTAAAATTGATATACATTCGCAGGCTCGTTTGAAGCCAAAAGCGTGTCGTATTCTTTAGCGAGGGCGTATGCGATGGGAGTTTTGCCAACTCCGCCTTTTTTGTTAATCACCGATATAATCATATCAGCCTCCTCACGATTTTATGCAATGATAACATAGATTAGCTAAGTTGATTATTAGATAAGTTAATCAAATAATTCGCTTATTGAAACGCTCAGGGGAGGGTGTTGTGATATAAGATTCTCAACCTGCGGGCAAGCCCACAAGTTGAGATGCAAAACCTCTAACAAAGGTCTTGTAGAATCCCTTTTAGGTTTACGAGGGTATTATAGCGGTTATTTTGGAAATAATAGAAAAATAAAGACTTAAGTGATTTTTTTTAAAATAAAATTAGATTTATGCTACAATGTGAACTGAGGTTGAGCCAGAGAGGTAGCAGCCTCGTCTGGCTATTTTATGACCTCGAAAAGAGGTGATGAATGTGTCAACAATTAAACTACTGATTGTGATTATAGCACTTTTGTGCTTAATTGCAACAAAGGCTTGCTAAAAAGCAAGCTCCCCCCTCACAAAGAGGGGGCAGAAGTTTCTCTCTGGCATTACTTTTCGCACACATTTTATTTTTTCACCTCATCGCCCATTCCCAAAACGGCACTATCTCGCACACGATGCCATCTTGCTCGTATCTGCCCTCATTGCCTATCGTTACTACCTGAAGTTCTGTGATACCCAGTGTTTTAAGTTCACCAGCGAGCTTGACAAATCGCCGTTTGATGAGTTCAGCAGGCAAAAACGGCACGCAAAGCACAGCTGTATTTTTTAAGCTCAGATAAAAATCTACACTATCCGTATAAAATATATCGCTCTCTCTTTTGACAAGTTCGCAAAACACCATATTTTCAAAGCGAGCCAAAAAATCCTTCTCAAAACTCAACGCATTTTTCAGCGCAAAGTCAGCGAAATAAAACTTCTTATTTGCCCTCTCCTGTCCAAACTTAGCCACAAAATAGATATAAAACTCCTCCTCCAACGCCTCCATCTGCTTGTATATAGTGTCTTTTGAGAGCGGCATTTTCGCCCTCATCAACTCATAAATCTTAAAAACGCTGACAGTTTTTGACTGGAAAGAGGTCAATGTTTTTAGTATCTCAAGCTCGTTTTGATTTGGCAAAAATGACCTCAACATAGACTGTATATGTCGGTGTTTCTCCTCCTCTTGCCCAATCACGACAGCAGGATATGTGCCGACATTTGTAAAAAGGTTAAATATATGTTCTATATTTTGGTGTTTTTTGTCAAACGACATAAACTCCTCAAAGTCAAGCGGTGCGACAAAGACGCTTTTAAACCCTTCTATATTTAAAGCTTTTGTACAGCTTAGTATCACTTCGTTGGCATTTGGGACGCGGCACTGATAGTTAAAATGCTCCATAACTACGAGCTTTATCTGGTTTTTGTCTATGAAGTTTTGCAGCTCTTGGATACTCTGCGCCTCCACTCGTATGTCGGAAAAGTCAATATACAAAATCGCCTTTGGAGAAAATCCACTCAAATAATCAATAATAATGGAGCTTTTGCCGCTGCCACGTGTGCCAAAAAGCAGCGTTTTTTTATCGGAAATAGTTACTTTTCTGGGCAAAAATCGTCTGCTCTTTGGGGGATTGTCATATAAAATCTCTAAAATATCCACTTGTATACCTTTATATATTGTATGCAAAATAGTATTCTTTTCCTTATTAAAAGGAAATAAATCAGACTAGCTAAAAATATAATATTTTGCTAAAATACGAGCTCAAAAACTTTAAAGGATTGAACTATGTCGGAGCAAAATCAAGATATCGTAAAAAAAGAACCGCAAGGGTTTACGGGGTGGCTTGCGTTTTTGGGTGTTTGTCTGCTTGTCAAACTGCTATACAGTGCAGGAGTATTATCATCGTTCTATAAAGATATCTTTATGCCTGAAGTATGGACAAATATATACTTTTTAGTGAAAATAGTGATAATAATTGAAATGTTTGTAAATATCATCTGGTATGCGGGGTGGGTTTTTGTGCTTATTTTGTATTGTTCAAAACAAAAGAGATTTGTCAAGACATTTTTATTTATGGCGACAATAAGCATAGTTTTGATTATTCTTGACTCAGTTGTGTGTTATTTTGTTCTTGATATGGAGTTTTTCAGCGAAGGAACAGATAAGGAGTTATTTAGTACGATATTTTTCGCACTCGTCTGGGGCGCTTATGTACTCAAATCAAAACAGGTCGCAAATACTTTTGTGAATGAGGGCAGCATTTCTTTCCTTATTAAAAGGAAATAAAACATCACAATATTTTGCCAAAACAGCCAAAACACTTGACATTTTGAGTGAGTTTAAGTAAAATCTCGTTCCTTATTTGGGTCATCTATTGTGATGACAAGTTCTTTTTTAGGGGTTTTTATGGAAAAAATTCGTCTTAAGCTAAAAGCTTACGATCACAGAGTTTTAGACCGTTCAGTTGCTTCAATAGTAGAAGCCGTAAAGCGTACTGGTGCTGAGATAAAAGGTCCAATTCCTATACCTACGAAGATTAAGCGCTACACAGTGCTAAGATCTCCTCACGTCAATAAAGATTCACGCGAACAATTTGAAATGCGAATTCATACACGAATGATTGATATCGTTGCGGCTACGAGCGACACGGTTGATTCACTTATGAAGCTTGACTTAGCTCCTGAAGTTAATGTCGAAGTTAGAGCAATGGGCAAGTAGAAGGGATATTAGAATGGAATTTATAGTAGAAAAAATCGGAATGAGCAGAACGATAGCAAATCCAAGCGTACCCGTTACTTTGCTTCGTGTGTTAAAAGCGAAAGTTTGCAGCGTCAATGAAAACGCAAGCGCACTTGTAGCTTATAGCAACGGCAAAAAAATGGATAAAGCAGTTGCGGGTCAGCAAAAGAAATTTGGTCTGAGCGCAGAGTTTAACCGCTTTGCTACTCTTAGCAAAGTCGCCAACAAAGAGGCTGGCGATTTAGATGTTACGTCTTTGGAAGGCGCAAAACTTCTTCAAGTTACTTTCAAAAGTAAAGGTAGAGGATTTAGCGGTTTGATAAAAAGACACGGATTTGCCGGAGGCCCCGGAGCTCACGGTAGTAGGTTTCACAGAACCGGTGGTTCAATAGGTAACCGCGAATGGCCGGGTCGTGTTCAAAAAGGCAAAAAAATGGCAGGACATTACGGCAACGCTACGACGAGCGTACGAAACGACCTTGTTTCGTTTGACGCATCAAGCGGCATTTTGGCTGTAAAAGGTTCAGTATCAGGCGCAAACGGAGCGTTTGGACGAGTAAAGGTTGTTAAATGAGCAAAACACTTACACAAGCTATCGTTTTAGACGATACATTTAAAAAATCAGGCGATTTTGACCTGCCGCAAGAGTATGCGGATATCAATTCGCACAATCTTTATCTTTATACAAAGTCTTATTTGGCGGCTATCCGAGCAAATATAGCCCACACTAAAAATAAAGGTTCTGTCAGCGGCGGCGGTAAAAAACCGTGGAGTCAAAAAGGCAGAGGCGGCGCAAGGTCGGGAAGTTCAAGGTCTTCTGTATGGGTAGGCGGCGGTTCGGCTTTTGGACCGAGAGGCAACAGAAACTATGATTTGAAAGTCAACAAAAAACAGAAAAAGTTAGCATTGCAGTTTGCTCTTTTTGAGAAAGCAAAACACGGCGCACTTTTTGTGGTTGATTCTTTAGAGATAGCTTCCGGAAAAGCGAAAGACGCTAGCAGCATCGTCAAAACTCTAAACCTTAGAGATGTACTTGTTGTGAAAGATTTGATTGATGAGAAGACATTTTTGGCGTTTAGAAACATCAATAATTCATATTTGGTAGATGTAAGCGAAGTAAACGCTTATATGGTAGCGACATTTCATGCGGTCATAATAGAAAAGTCCGCATTGGAAAATATAATAAAAGAGGGCTAAAATGGCAGATATTACTGATATTAAAGCGATACTCTACACCGAAAAAAGTTTGGGTCTTCAAGAAGATGGTATGGTTGTTATACAAACGTCCGTCAAGATGACCAAAAACAGACTTAAAGAGGTTTTGAAAAATTACTTTGGTTTTTCGCCTTTGAAGATAAACTCTCTTCGCGTCAACGGAAAAGTAAAGAGATTTCGTGGTGTAATCGGCACAAGAAATGATTATAAAAAATTCTATGTAAAGCTGCCTGAAGGCGCGAGATTAGAAAGCGTGGAGGCATAATATGGCTATAAAAACATATAAACCTTATACTCCAAGCCGCCGTTTTATGAGCGGACTTGACAGTAAAGATATCACAGCGAAACCAAGCGTTGCGGCGCTTATCGTCAAACTTCCCGTAACAGCAGGAAGAAACAGCTACGGACGTATCACCTCAAGACATAAAGAGGGCGGTGCCAAGAAGTTTTACAGAATCATAGACTTTAAAAGACTAAAATACGGCGTTGAGGGCAAAGTAGAAGCCATAGAGTATGACCCAAACAGAAACTGCCGAATAGCTCTTATCGTTTATAAAGACGGCGACAAAAGATACATTCTTCAGCCATCAGGTTTGAAAGTAGGCGATATAGTAGCTTCTGCTGCGAGCGGACTTGATATAAAGCCGGGCAATGCTATGAAGTTAAAGTCTATCCCTATCGGTACGATTTTGCACAACATAGAGCTCAAACCGGGCAAAGGCGGACAGTTGGCTAGAAGTGCCGGCGGTTACGCACAGCTTATGGGTAAAGAAGAGAAATATGTCATCTTAAGACTTCCAAGCGGTGAAATGCGACAAGTTTTGGCAGAGTGTATGGCTACTGTCGGCGTTGTTGGCAACGAAGATTGGTCAAACATCACTGTTGGTAAAGCCGGAAGAAGCCGCCACCTCGGTATCAGGCCTCAGACAAGAGGTTCAGCGATGAACCCTGTAGACCACCCGCACGGCGGAGGCGAAGGCAAGAAAAACTCAGGACGCCACCCTGTTACTCCTTGGGGTAAACCAACCAAGGGCGCTAAAACTCGCAAGAAAAAAGCGAGCGATAGATTGATTATTTCCAGAAGAAAAGGAAAATAACGATGTCAAGATCATTAAAAAAGGGACCTTTTGTAGATAACCACCTTTCAAAAAAGGTATTAACTGCAAAAGCAACCAATGATAGCAAACCAATTAAAACTTGGTCAAGAAGAAGTACGGTAACGCCGGATATGATAGGCTTAACGTTCAATGTACATAACGGCAAGATATTTGTACCTGTTTATGTTACCGAAAACCATATCGGATATAAACTCGGCGAATTCGCACCAACACGTACATTTAAGGGTCATAAAGGCTCCGTACAAAAGAAAATAGGCAAATAAGGATATAAAATGAGTAATGCAATATTGAAATTTATCCGTGTTTCGCCTACTAAAGCACGTTTGATAGCAAGAGAAGTACAAGGTATGAACGCTGAGCTGGCTCTCGCGGCTCTTGAATTTACGCCAAACAAAGGCGCCAAGCTTATATCTAAAGTTATCGCTTCTGCCGTTTCAAACGGTGGATTTGAGCCAAACGAGGTTGTAGTTTCCTCTTGTAGAGTAGACGAAGGTCCTGTGTTGAAACGCTTTACACCGCGCGCACGCGGCAGCGCATCGCCTATTCGCAAACCTACAGCTCATATTTTTGTAGAAGTAAGCAAAACAAAGAAGGAAGATTAATATGGGTCAAAAAGTAAATCCGATTGGTCTCAGACTTGGAATCAACAGAAATTGGGAATCAAGATGGTTTCCGGGCAAGCAGGTATTGGCTAGCAACATAGGCGAAGATTACAAAATCAGAAAATTTTTGAAAAAAGAGCTTTTCTACGCCGGTGTAAGTCAAATACTTATAGAGCGAACAGCTAAAAAGATAAGAGTTACTGTTGTAGCGGCACGCCCCGGAATTATCATAGGCAAAAAAGGTTCTGATATTGAAAAGCTTAAAGACAAACTTCAAAAGCTTGCCAATAAAGAAGTAAATGTAAACATCAAAGAAGAAAGACGCCCACAAGCGTCCGCTCAACTTGCGGCTGAAAATGTCGCTATGCAGCTTGAACGCCGTGTAGCTTTTAGACGAGCTATGAAAAAAGTCATTCAAGGCGCACAAAAATCAGGTGCCAAAGGTATCAAGATATGTGTAGCAGGCAGACTTGGCGGAGCTGAGATGGCAAGAACCGAGTGGTATCTTGAAGGCAGAGTTCCTTTGCATACCTTAAGAGCTAAGATAGATTATGGTTTTGCTGAAGCTTACACAACATACGGCATCATCGGCGTAAAAGTGTGGATATTTAAAGGTGAGGTTCTCCAAAAAGGAATCCAAGCCGAGAAAAGCACAGAAGACCACAAAGGTAAACCTGTAAGAAAGAGAAGGGAGGTAAAAGCCAATGCTGATGCCTAAGAGAACAAAATACAGAAAACAGATGAAGGGACGCAACCGCGGCAAATCTACACGTGCTACAACTATAGCATTTGGAGATATAGCTATCAAAGCTGTTGAAGCGGGAAGAGTAAATTCAAGACAGATAGAAGCGGCTCGTGTCGCTCTAACAAGACATGTCAAAAGACAAGCTAAAAGCTGGATAAGAGTATTTCCTGACAAACCTCTTACGAAAAAACCATTGGAAACCAGAATGGGTAAAGGTAAAGGCGGCGTTGAGGAGTGGGTGATGAACATCAAACCCGGTCGTATCATTTATGAGATAGCAGGAGTTGATGAAACGCTTGCACGCGAAGCTTTGACTTTGGCTATGCATAAACTTCCCTTTAAGACGAAGATTATAACAAGGGAGAGCGAAAATGAAATATATTGATTTTAAAGATAAAAGCGTTCAAGAGTTGAACAACCTCTTGAAAGAGAAAAAGGTGCTTTTGTTCACGCTAAAACAGAAGCTTAAAACTATGCAGCTTACAAACCCTAATGAGATTGGCGAAGTTCGCAAAGATATCGCTAAAATCAGCACAGCAATCGTAGCGGCAAATAGAAAGTAGGGGTTAAAAAATGGCATTAAAAAGAGAAATTCAAGGTGTTGTTGTCGCCAAAGCCGGAGATAAGACAGCTACCGTTTTGGTTGAGCGCAAAGTTTTACACCCTAAATATAGAAAAATTGTTAAAAGATTTAAAAAGTACTTGGTACACGACGAAGCTAACGCCTCAAAAGCCGGCGATGTAGTTTTGGCAGTTGAGTGCAGACCGCTCTCAAAAAGAAAATCTTTTCGCTTAAAAGAAATCGTAACGGTAGGAGTTGAGTAATGATTCAGAGTTTTACACGACTTGCGGTTGCGGACAATAGCGGCGCAAAAGAGATTATGTGTATCAAAGTTTTAGGCGGAAGCAAAAGACGTTATGCGACAGTTGGCGATGTCATCGTCGCGTCAGTCAAAAAAGCTATCCCAAATGGAAAGATGAAGAAAGGTCAGGTCGTGAAAGCGGTCATCGTTAGAACTAAAAAAGAGATTCACCGTGATAACGGCTCTTTGATAAGATTTGACGAAAATGCAGCTGTTATACTTGACAATAAAGGCGAGCCGATAGGCACTCGTATTTTTGGGCCAGTAAGCCGTGAAGTACGATACGCTAACTTTATGAAAATCGTCTCACTCGCGCCGGAGGTTCTATAATGGCAACAAAATTTAAAATTAAAAAGAATGATGTAGTGAAGGTCATTGCCGGTAACGACAAGGGCAAGAGCGGCAAAGTTTTACACGTTTTTCCAAAAACAGCTCAAGTTATCGTAGAGGGTTGCAAAGTGGCTAAAAAAGCCGTCAAACCAAGCGATAAAAGCAAAAACGGCGGCTGGGAAAACAAAGAGATGCCTATTCACATCTCAAATGTAGCAAAGACAGAGGGTTGATAATGAGCACACTAAGAGAAAAATTTAACAAAGAGATAAAACCTATCTTGTCAAAAGATTTGGACATCAAAAATCCTATGCTTATCCCTTCCATAGAGAAGATTGTGATAAGCGTTGGTGCTGGTGATTCGGCGAAAGATATGAAAGTTATGCAAAATATGGCTGATACCATATCTTTGATAGCAGGTCAAAAATCCGTCATCACGAACGCACACAAATCTGTCGCTGGTTTTAAAGTAAGAGAAGGTTTCCCTGTAGGTATCAAAGTTACGCTAAGAGCGGGAAATATGTACAACTTTTTGACAAAACTGATATCTATCGCACTTCCGAGAGTGAAAGATTTCAGAGGTTTGCCAAGAACTGGATTTGACGGACGAGGCAGTTACAACTTCGGACTAAACGAACAACTTATGTTCCCTGAAGTTGAATATGACAAAATCATCAAAACGCACGGTATGAATATCACTATCGTCACTACGGCTAAAAATGATAAAGATGCGTTTAGACTATTGGAATTAATCGGTATTCCGTTTGTGAGAGGACGTTAATATGGCTAAAAAATCAATGATTGCCAAGGCGGCAAGAAAGCCTAAATTTAAAGTGCGAGGTTATACTCGTTGTCAGATATGCGGACGAGCCCATTCAGTTTATAAAGACTTTGGGATTTGCCGTATATGCCTTAGAAAAATGGCTAACGAGGGATTAATCCCCGGACTTAAAAAAGCAAGTTGGTAAGGAAATCTAATGATAAATGATTTAATCGCAGATGGTTTGACACGCATAAGAAACGCTTCTATGCGCAAGTTGGATACAACTCAATTATTACACACAAAAGCTGTAGAGGCTATACTTGGTGTATTTCAAAACAAGGGTTATATTGAGAGTTTCAACGTCGTGGAAGAGGGCAATAAGAAATTTATCAATGTTGTCCTTAAGTATGATGAGAGCGGCAAACAAGTGATACACGAGCTTAAACGCATCTCAACTCCGGGACGCAGAGTATACAAAAACAAAGATGAGATTAAACGCTTCAAAAGCGGATATGGTACAACCATCGTAAGCACATCAAAAGGTGTGTTTGGCAATGATGAAGCCCATAAAGTAGGCGTTGGCGGCGAGCTGCTTTGCAGCATTTGGTAATTTTAGAAAGTTTTGAGCTTTTTATGGTATTCGATAACCATTCTGAAAGTTTAGTAGACTTATCGTAGACAAGTAGAAAGGAAAATAATGTCAAGAATCGGTAAACAACCGGTAGCCATTCCAAGCGACATAGAAGTGAAGCTGGAAGGCAATGAGTTAGTTTTTAAAAAGGGCAACGCCCAAAAAACACTGGACACAAAAAATAATGTTTCCGTTAAAATAGAAAACGGTTTTGTTGTATTTGAGCCAAAAAGTGAAGACAGGCAGTCAAAAGCTTTTTGGGGAACATACAGAGCGCTTTGCAACAACATCATCTTAGGCCTAACCAAAGGCTTTGAGAAAAAGCTTGAGATTAACGGCGTAGGCTACAGAGCTGCTGTAAATGGCAAAGCACTTGAGCTGCAACTCGGATTTTCTCACCCTATCAAGTATGATATACCTGAAGGCGTGCAAATCACCGTAGAGAAAAACACAATTCTTATAGCAGGCAGCGACAAACAGCAAATCGGACAAATAGCAGCAAACATAAGAGGTTTCAGACCGCCTGAACCGTACAAAGGCAAAGGCGTTAAATACGCTAACGAAACGATTATCCGCAAAGCCGGCAAGACTTCTAAGAAGTAAGGGGAGATAAAATATGAGAGCACATGTATTAGAAAATAAACTCAAACTTCGCGCTAAACGCAAAAGAAGAATAAGAGCAAAGATATCAGGCACGGAAGGCTTCCCACGGGTTTCGGTTTTCAGGTCAAACAGACATTTTTACGCTCAGGCTATTGATGATGTCAAAGGCATTACATTAGTATCTGTTGATGGTAAAAAACTCTCTTTAAAAGCGAACAAAGAGGGCGTTGTAGCATTGGCTGGCGTATTTGCCGAGAGCTTAAAATCAAAAGGCATAGAGAAAGTTGCGTTTGACAGAAACGGCTATTTGTACCACGGCGTGGTAGCGGCGTTCGCAGGAGCGCTTCGCGATAACGGCATTACGCTGTAAACAAAGGAAAAGTTGATGGAAAAGATTAATAAAGAAGAGTTTGAAGAGGTAATAGTCAATATCGGACGCGTTACAAAAGTTGTAAAGGGCGGACGCAGATTTCGTTTTACTGCACTTGTAGTTATAGGAAATAAAAAAGGTTTGGTAGGGTATGGTTTCGGAAAAGCCAAAGAGGTTCCCGACGCTATCAGAAAAGCTGTTGATGATGCGTTCAAAAACATCGTAAGCGTCAATATCAAAGGCTCAACTATCGCTCACGATGTTGAAGTCAAATACAACGCCAGCAAGATACTTTTGAAACCTGCGAGCGAAGGTACGGGCGTTATCGCGGGCGGTTCTACAAGACCTGTCGTTGAGCTTGCCGGTATTAGAAACATCTTGACAAAATCATTGGGTTCAAATAACGCAGCAAACGTCGTTAGAGCGACTATCAAAGCGCTTAGTATGCTTAAAAGCTAAAGATAAAAGGATATAAAGATGTCATTAAACAGTCTAAAACCAGCCGCTAACTCCACGCACTACAAAAAAAGAGTAGGACGAGGACAAGGCAGCGGCAACGGTAAAACAGCAGGACGAGGCAACAAAGGTCAAAGAGCTCGTACAGGCTATAGTATCAAAAGAGGTTTTGAGGGTGGCCAACAACCGCTTCAAAGAAGACTTCCAAAGATAGGATTTACTTCAAAGATAGTAAAACCATACGTGATAAATGTTGATAAAAACAGAGCAGTAGCAGAGCTTTCCGAGATAACATTGGATAGCATCAGAACAGTTCACAAAGTAGCGCTATCCGTATTAAAAGTAAAACTTATCGGAGTGAACGCTAAAGAGTTATCATCTAAAATAAAAGATGAAAACGTAGTTTTTAGCGGTAAAGAAAAATGAATAATAAATTAACCAAAGCTATTATTTTTACGTTGGGTTGTCTATTTGCATATAGAATATTGGCTTATGTTACGGTGCCCGGAGTAAACGTTGATGTTATCAAGAGCTTTTTTGACAGCAACAGCGGAAATGCTTTGGGGTTATTTAATATGTTCAGCGGTAAAGCGGCTGAGCGACTTAGTATTATCTCGCTCGGCGTTATGCCTTACATCACCGCTTCCATCGTTATGGAACTCATAGCGGCTACATTTCCTGCTATCGGCAAGCTCAAAAAAGAGCGTGACGGTATGGTCAAATATATGCAAATCATCAGATACGCTACCATATTTATCACTATCATACAAGCTGTCGGCGTTTCTGTGGGGCTTCAGAGCCTGACTCAAGGCGGCGAGAGTGCTATCATGATAGATATGCCGCAGTTTGTCGCTATCTCAGCAGTATCAATGCTTGCAGGAACTATGCTTCTTATGTGGCTTGGCGAACAGATAACAAAACGAGGCATCGGTAACGGTATAAGCCTTATCATCTTCGCCGGTATCGTGTCCGGCATACCTTCAGCTATCGGCGGAACGGTAAACCTTGTAAACACTCAAGAGCTTAACTTCTTAGTCGTTATCGCTATATTGGTCGTTATCATATTGACAGTCGGAGCTATCATCTTTGTTGAGATGGGAGAGAGAAGAATACCTATCTCATACTCAAGAAAAGTAGTTATGCAGAACCAAAACAAAAGAATTATGAATTATGTTCCTGTGAAAATCAACCTGAGCGGCGTTATACCGCCTATCTTTGCTTCGGCTATTTTGATGTTTCCGGGTACTATTTTTCAAGCTATAGAAAATCCGATAGTTCAAAAAATCAACGACTTTTTAAGTCCAAGCGGATATTTTTTCCACTTTTTGATGTTTTTATTTGTTATATTTTTCGCCTATTTTTACGCTTCAATCGTATTTAATGCGAAAGATATCTCGGAAAATCTCAAAAAGCAGGGCGGTTTTATACCCGGCGTTCGCCCCGGTGCCAGCACGGCTGAGTTCTTGAACGAAACAGCAAGCCGTTTGACATTTTTTGGAGCGATATATCTTGGTATCATCTCAACCTTGCCTTGGATTCTTGTGAAACTTATGGGAGTGCCGTTTTATTTCGGCGGAACATCAGTGCTTATCGTCGTTCAAGTTGCTCTTGACACGATGAGAAAGATAGAGGCGCAAATCTATATGAGCAAGTACGAAACGCTAAGCGCGGTCGGTTTATAAAAGATATGTCTATCAATATTCGCCGTCCTGAAGATATAAAAAAAATAGCAGCCGCTTCAAGAGCGGTTGCGCAAACTCTTGATTTTCTTACCCCCAAAGTCCAACCCGACATCACGACAAAAGAGCTTAACAGGCTTGGAGAAGAGTTTATCACCAAACTCGGCGGGCGTGCCGCTTTCAAAGGCTTATACGGATTTCCCACAGGCATTATCGTATCTGTAAATGAAGTCATCATTCACGGCATACCCGATAACTACAAGCTCAAAGAGGGCGATGTAGTAGGGCTTGACATAGGCGTTGAGATAGATGGTTGGTACGGGGACGCAGCGAGAACTATAGGCGTTGGGGCTATAAGCAAACAAGACCAAGCTCTTATAGACTGCTCTTATGACGCTCTTATGCACGCCGTAAGTATCATAGAAGAGGGTATGAGATTTAAACAACTCTCTTATGAGATAGAGAAATTTATAAAAAGCAGAGGTTTTGTGCCGCTTCGCGGATTTTGCGGACACGGCATAGGAAGAGCTCCTCACGAAGACCCTGAGATACTGAACTATCTTGAGGGAGTAAATCCAAATCAAGGCCCGAAGATAAAAGAGGGTATGGTATTTTGTGTAGAGCCTATGATTTGTTGCAAAAGCGGCAAAGCAAAGGTTTTGGACGATAAATGGGCGGTTGTTTCTGAAGACGGCTTAAGAGGCAGTCATTGGGAGCATACGCTGGCGATTGTTGATAAAAAGGCAAAAATCTTGTCTACGGAGGAATAATGGCGAAAGACGATGTTATAGAGATTGACGGAAAAGTAGTTGAGGCACTGCCAAACGCTACTTTCAAGGTAGAGCTGAACAACAAACATATAGTGTTGTGTCATATAGCTGGAAAGATGAGAATGCATTATATCAAAATAATGCCCGGAGATACTGTGAAGGTAGAGTTAACACCTTACAGCTTGGATAAGGGAAGAATTACTTACAGATATAAGTAAGCTATCAGCTAAAAATCTGTATAATTAACCCTTTTTGTAAGACTGTGTGAAGAATTATTGGAAAAGGTACCACTGTTTTTCCAATAGTTGGTTTAGAAAGATATGTTCTCTAAACCTCTGCCGGTTTACTCAAAGTGGAATAAACTTGGGAGAAGAATCAATGAAAGTGCGCCCTTCTGTAAAGATGATGTGCGATAAGTGCAAGGTGATAAAACGCAAAGGTATCGTTAGAGTTATCTGCGTAAATCCAAAACATAAACAACGACAAGGATAAAAGAAGATGGCAAGAATTGCAGGTGTAGATTTACCCAACAAAAAACGGGTTGAATATGGACTAACATATATTTATGGCATCGGTCTTCACACTTCTCGTTTGATTTTAGACGCTGTAGGCATCTCTTACAACAAGAGAGTCCACGAGTTGAGCGAAGATGAAGTAGCCGCTATAAGAAACGAGATTCAAGGTCGTTTCACGGTTGAGGGCGATTTGCGAAAAAGCGTAGCTATGGACATCAAGTCATTGATGGATATCGGAAGCTACCGTGGCATAAGACACAGAAAAGGTCTCCCCGTACGCGGACAGAAGACAAAAACCAACGCTAGAACCCGCAAGGGCAAGAAGAAAACCGTTGGTTCAAAAGCAAGTTAAGGGTAGGGAAAGATAGATGGCAAAACAAAAAGTTGCAAGAAAAAAAGTTATCAAAAAAAATATCGCTAAAGGCGTTATCTATATCTCTGCCACATTTAACAACACTGTTGTAACTGTAGCGGACGAGATGGGAAATGTCATAGCTTGGTCAAGCGCAGGAAGCTTGGGCTTCAAAGGAAGTAAAAAATCAACTCCATACGCAGCTCAACAAGCTGTAGAAGATGCTATCAACAAAGCTAAAGAGCACGGCATCAAAGAAGTTGGTATAAAAGTCCAAGGTCCCGGCTCAGGTCGCGAAACAGCTATCAAGAGCATAGGCGCAAGCGAGGGTATAAAAGTGCTTTTCTTAAAAGACATTACTCCGTTGCCTCACAATGGTTGCCGTCCTCCAAAACGAAGACGTGTATAAGTTATAGAATATAGGAGAAAATAAAAAATGTCAAGATATAGAGGACCCGTTGAAAAACTTGAACGACGACTTGGCGTAAGCCTCGCACTCAAAGGTGAGAGAAGGCTTGCAGGTAAGAGCGCACTTGAAAAACGCCCTTATGCACCCGGTCAGCACGGACAAAGAAGAACAAAACTAAGCGAATACGGTTTGCAGTTAAAAGAGAAGCAAAAAGCTAAATTTATGTATGGTATTTCCGAGCGACAATTCGGAAAACTTTTCTCAGACGCAGCGAGCAAAGAGGGAAATACAGGCGAAAACCTTATCTCCTTTATAGAGCAAAGACTTGATAACGTAGTTTACCGAATGGGCTTTGCGACTACAAGACGCTTCGCACGACAGATAGTAACTCACGGACATATTTTGGTGGACGGACAGAGAGTTGATATCCCATCTTACCGAGTTAAAGCCGGCCAAAAGATAGAAGTTAGCGAGAAGAGCAAAAAAAATCCGCAAATTCAAAGGTCTTTAGAGCTTACAGCGCAAACAGGTATAGTTTCGTGGGTAGATATAGATAAAGAAAAAGTATTCGGCATTTTCACAAGATTGCCTGAAAGAGCTGAGGTTATTATTCCGATTGAAGAGAGATTAATCGTAGAGCTCTACTCTAAATAATAAGGGGTATGCATTATGATGACAAAAATTAACACATCAGCCTATATGCCGACGGAGTTGGACGTAGTAAATTCCGGCGACAATCAGGTGAAAATCAGCGCCTATCCGTTTGAAAGCGGATTTGGCATCACGCTGGCTCACCCGTTAAGACGCCTGCTTTACAGCAGCACCGTAGGCTTTGCTCCGACATCTGTCAAGATAGAGGGCGTTACGCACGAGTTTGACAGTGTGCGTGGTATGTTTGAAGATGTTGCGCACTTTATCATCAATCTTAAAACTACCAGATTTAAGATTAAAGACGCTGCAGCTTCCAAAGTGAGCGTAAGCTACTCATTTAAGGGTTCAAAAGACATCACTGGCGCTGATTTGGCGAACAGTGAGCTTGATATCGTAACGCCTGATATACATCTGGCTTCTATCAACGACGACGCTGAGCTTAACTTCTCAGTCGTTATAGAAAGAGGCATAGGTTATGTCCCGAGCGAAACGATAAGAGAGCAGATAGGCGACGGATTTATCGCGCTTGACGCTTTTTTCACGCCTGTCAAAAGAGTAGTGTATGACATAGAAAACATCTTGGTAGAGGACAACCCTGACTATGAAAAGGTTGTATTTACTATAGAAACAGATGGACAGATATCTCCGATAGACGCTTTCAAACACTCTTTGAAGGCGATGTATTCGCAGATGTCCGTATATAACAACATACTTGACTCAAACGCTTCTACATATGACGCAGGCGAAGCGGGCGGAAAGTTCGCAAGCTTGTTGCAGACGATAAGCGAGCTAAACTTGAGCGTGCGAAGCTTCAACTCACTTGACAAAGCTGAGATAAAATATGTAGCTGAAATCGCACTTTTGAGCGATAGCGAGTTGAAAAATTTGAAAAATTTAGGCAAAAAATCTCTTGATGAGATTAAAAATATTATGGAAGAGATAGGTTTTCCTGTCGGAAGCATCTCTCCTGAAGACGCTGAGGTTTTGAGCAAAAAAGTCAGCGAATTAAAAGCGAACAAGGGATAATAAATGAGACATAGACACGGATATAGAAAACTGGGGCGCACATCATCTCACAGAGGCGCACTTCTCAAAAATCTAACTATCGCTATCGTGAAAAGCGGCAAGATAGAAACCACTCTTCCTAAAGCGAAAGAGTTGAGAGGTTTTGTGGAGAAGCTCATCACAAGAGCTAAAAAAGGCGACTCAAATGCACACAGAGCGATATTTGCCGCTCTTCAAGATAAAGAGTCTGTTAAAAAACTTGTAACCGAAGTAGCTCCTAAATATGTGGAGAGAAACGGCGGATATACAAGAATCATCAAAACAAGAGTACGCCACGGCGACGCTGCCGAGATGGCATTTATAGAGTTAGTTTAACTTTAACTTCCCCAAGTAAAGGCTTTTTGCTTATCGCAAAAAGCCTTTGTAACTTAAAATCAAATAATTTATTTTTAACTGTCAGTCTGTTTTATATATTTATTATAAATTAATATTATTTTATGTAAAATACTTTTTTATCACAAAGTTATTTGGAGTAAATTATGAAAAAAATTATTTTTACATTGATATTATTGGTATTTACAGTTGATGCAAAGATTTTGGTTGCTGTATGCACCAACAATGACGCTCGCAATGCGGATGCTGTCTTGCACTGCACCGGAGATTATGACCCAAAGAAAGAGAGCGATAGCCCGACTATTAGAAAAATGTATAAACTAGGATGGAAAATAAAAATATCGTTTCCTGTAGCCAGTCATGGTAGTGGGCCTGGTAAGTACAGCAGTGATATTAATCTTGGATATAGTGTGGGTTTTATTTTTGAAAAAGATTAGTATGAGGAAAATTTTACTATTTTTTATAGTTAATATATTAGTTTTTATACACGGATGTGCATTGGCTGACAATCCTACATCCGCAGTAAATCAAGTGGTTGGTGTCGTTGCGGTAACAGTTCATGATGTCTTGAACTATGAAGATAATCTAAAATATTATAATATCGCAAGAACTCTTGGTAAAAATAAAAACTTAGCAGATTCTATCGTAGAACTTAGACAAAACAAATACAGCAATCTAACCTCAGAGGAAACACTTATTATTATTAAAAAATTGATAGAGAAAGGAGCAGATATTAATGCGCCTAGCAGGGGAGGTATGCATCTACTCGTAGAGGTTTTGATAACAGATTATTTTCCATCATATAAATTTATAGATTTTTACAGGCTTAGCTCTTCATTGCAAAATTTAGAAATTGACGCTAAGGATGATAACGGTTTTACCGCTTTGACTTTTGTAACTTCAAATAGAGAAGTAAGTAGTACAAAATACACATTGCATATGTTTAAAGATAGTACATTGGTTAAGTATTATATACATGCACTTGTTGGAAGATATGGTGCAGATCCAAATATAGCAGCTCCAGATGGCGAGAGTCCTCTTATGCAAATTCTTAAATACAGTAGTGATTTTTGTAACATTAAATTTTTATTTTCCAACCCAAACAACCAACCAGACCTTAATTATATTGCACCTGATGGCAAGAGTATGACAAATTATGTTGTAGATGGCATCAAAAGGGGTTGGATGAGTGAGGATTGTTATTATAGCGATATGATAGTCCCGGAATATGCAAATAGCTCTACGGCTTTTATGGATTATGTTATCAAAAATATAGGTTTTAATGATGGTATTTCAACACAAGATAGAGCTTATATATTGGTATATCTGCTTAAGACAAATAGAATGAATATGGCTGAATATATGTTGTCCAATAAGATTGTTAAGTTTACAGATACAGATGACAACGGCACAAGCGCAGCCTCTCATGTGGCTAAAAGCAAAAATAAAGAGTTGATGGCATTTGGCTCTAAATATGGTGTAAAATTGGATATACATAGTTTGAATGAGCAGATTTTTGCTATAGGTAATTTTGATGATAAATCCTTAACTCTCAAGGTGGGAGATATCAAAAACAGATCTTCCGGTTTGGATATAGTTTTAACAAATAAGCTTAAAAAAGAGATAAATATTGTTGATATTACTGTGACAATAAATGGACATAGCAGAACTAAAAATGCGATAGATTTGAGCTCTTTTGGAGAGGTAGAAGCATCCTCAAGTGTGACGGAAACAGGTGAGTTTTTGACTCGTGATATGTTGGCAAATTTGATGTCTGAGGGCGAATATATCGGCTTTGATTTTAGCATCAAGATACACTATAAAATAGATGGAAAGCTGTATGAATTTTCACAAGCTCGCAAAATATGGCAGAAGGTGACATTTTAGTTATCTGTCTTTGCGGAAAAGAAAATAATAAGAAAAAAGTGAACCAAAAGATAAAAAAAGCCCAAGAAGGCTGAGATTATCACGCTTGCTTCGCTGTTCCTTCGCTTCACTCAGAGCTCGCAAGCTCACAATGACACAAAAGGATATTGTGTGGCGCAAAAAGACAAGAAAGATGGATTGCCACGTTCGCAAGCTCACTCGCAATGACGAGATGATGGAGACACAAACAAAAACACAGATTCTTCGGCCTCACCTCTGAATGACGATGAGTGGATTGCCATGCTTGAGCGCAAGATAGCAATGATTGGGGAAGACGGAAACACAGATATTTCACAAGCTCAGCATAACGCAGAATAGGCTTCGGCTCAACATTACACAAATATTTTATGCTTTTTGGGAAAGTCAAAAAAGAGTTTTTTGCCGCTGCTTGAGGATATATCGGAAAAACACTCAACATCAAACTCTATGCAAAAGATGCCGCAGGTTGGGATATTGCCGACAAATTTGCCGCTCAAATTCTCGCATATCTCCGTGATGGTTGGATTGTGTCCTACGATAAAAACGCTTTTATGCTCGTCGCTTATCTGAGTAATGATATCAAGATACACAGCGGACGTGCCCGTATAGAGCTTCGGCTCTGTTTTCAAGTTTGCCACTTCCAATCTTTCGGCGATGATTTTGGCTGTGCTAAACGCTCTTTTGGCTGGAGATGAGATGATGATGTCGGGTTTGACTTTGTATCTCTTGAGCCGTTCACCCATAAATGGTGCGTCGCCCTCGCCTCTGCCATTTAGCGGTCTGTCTATGTCGTCGCATGCTATATTTTGCTCTGACTTCGCGTGGCGTATAAAGTATATCGTTTTCATAAAATCCCATTTCCGAGAATTATTTTTCTATTAAAAATATTACAACATATATGTGTGTATAGACTTAACCATATATAGTAGTATTTCTCGCTTAAATTTATTTTATTTTTGCTAGGAGGCATAAATAATGGAGAAGTATATCAAATTAGCTGCACCATTTTTATTGGGAGCTATCGTTTTTCTCATTCCGACACCTGAGGGGGTAAGTGTAAATACTTGGATTTATTTCAGTATTTTCATCGGAGTTGTCGTTGGTTTGATACTGGAGCCAATCCCGGCTGCCCTTATCGGCTTTATCGGAATCACGTTGTCTGTTTTGTTTGGAGTTGGACCTGCGGGTTCGGGGGAAAAAGCTGCTACTGCCGGCGCATCTATAAATTGGGCACTAACAGGCTTTTCAAATGCGACAGTTTGGCTGATTTTCGCCGCCTTTATGATAGGCATCGGATATCAAAACTCCGGTCTGGGCAAAAGGCTCGCCCTATTTCTCGTCGCCAGACTCGGCAAATCCACATTGGGTTTGGGGTATGCTATCGCCATCACGGACGGTATATTGGCTCCTTTCATACCAAGTAACGCGGCAAGAAGCGGCGGCACGCTCTACCCAATCATCACTTCTATTCCGTCAATGTTTGGGAGTTATCCGGATAAAGACGCAAGAAAGATAGGAGCTTATTTGGCGTGGTGCGCTCTTGCAACGACCTGCGTTTCAAGCTCCGTATTTCTGACCGGACAAGCGCCAAACCCATTGGCGTTAGAGGTCGCCTCAAAATCGGGAATCGCTACTGTTGATTGGTCGGGGTGGTTTATAGCGTTCGCCCCTGTCGGTCTTATACTTTTTTTGGCGACCCCTTTGCTGGCTTACATCATCTATCCACCCGAAATAAAGGGCTCAAAAGAGGTTGTTGTCTGGGCAAAAGATGAGGCAAAAAAACTTGGCAAAATCTCGCTAAAAGAGATATTGATGATTTGCATCTCTCTGTGCGCGCTTGTTTTGTGGATAGGAAGCAGCAAGTTTGGCGTAAATGCGACCACAACGGCGATATTGGTGATAATAGCCATGCTTGCGTGCAAAATCATCTCTTGGGATAATTTCCTCGCTAACAAACCGGCGTGGAATGTTTTGGTCTGGTTCGGTACACTTGTAACAATGGCGGGCGGACTTAAAAATGTCGGCTTCCTGTCGTGGGTAGCCAACTTTGCGGGGCATTATCTGAGTGATTTTTCGCCTATGAGCGCTATGGTAGGTCTGGTAGTGTTGTACTATTTTATCCACTACTTTTTCGCCTCAACGACAGCGCACGTTACGGCACTGCTGGCTCTGTTCATAGTGATGGCGCAAGCTATACCAAACATAGACGTATCTTTGGTAACGCTGATGATGTTGCTGCCGATGGGTATCATGGGCGTTTTGACTCCGTACGGAACGGGGCATAGTCCTGTCTGGTTTGCGAGCGGGTATATCAAAGCGACAGATTTCTGGCGGCTTGGATTTATATTTGGCACTATATATCTGCTTGTTTATCTGCTTGTCGGTATCCCATGGATTACGCATTTCGCTTCCAAGTGGGTCTTTTAATATTTAAAGATTTTTGCTCAAGTTTAACTCTTGGGCAAAAACCTATCTGAGCGTTTTTCCTATCAGCCACCCTACGCCAAAACCTATGATGTGTGCGTACCACGCGATATTCATACCAGCCAACAAAGGCAAAAATGAGATGAGCAATATGGCTATGACGAGACCTTGTCTGTTGAACTTATCTTTTTGCGCTATCCAGCCTATGATGACACATATAGCCCCTGACGCTCCGACGACATTGACATTCATGTCAAAACTATATATAAAAGCGTATGTTATGAGCGAGGTGGCGATACCGCCGACATAATACAAAAGCACAAAAAAGAGCTTTCCGCGCGCCGCTTCTATGAGCGTGCCAAACTGAAAAAGCACTACCATATTCATAGCCAAGTGCATAAGACCGCCGTGTACAAATATCGTGCTCAAGGGCTGCCAATACGCACCTTGTAAAAAATAGATATTTAGCCCAAACGCCGCACTCATAAAATCATATTGTGTTTGTAAAAAATATACAACCGCACTCACGCATATAGTAAATATAGTAGCGTACGGCTTTGTGTTTGTTAAAAAATTCAATCTTTTTGCCTTCCTGTTTTTGATTTCTAATCATACATAAAAGAAACTTTTACTACAATGATAAATTAAAAAAATAAGGAAAATTATTATGGATTATTTAGAGATAAAAGGCGGTAAAAAACTAAAAGGCGAGGTCGTGATATCTGGCGCAAAAAACGCCGCCCTGCCCTTGCTGACATCTACACTTTTGAGCAAAACTCCCGTTCATATAAGCAACATTCCGGACGTGGCAGATGTCAAAACTCTGCTTCAACTGCTTCAAAATCTTGGAGCAAAACAGACATTTGAAAACAACAAAGCTATCGTAGACACGAGTGGCGTAAATTCTACGTGTGCGAACTATGATATAGTACGAAAAATGCGTGCTTCCATATTGACTTTGGGACCTCTGCTCACACGCTTCGGACACTGCGAAGTATCACTTCCGGGCGGTTGCGCCATCGGTCAAAGACCTATAGACCTGCACCTCAAGGCGCTGGAGCAGATGGGCGCAGTGATAGATATCAGACAAGGATACATCGTAGCCACCGCACCAAAAGCTCTCAAGGGAGCAAATATACTGTTTGACAAAATTACCGTAACGGGCAGTGAAAATATCATCATGGCGGCGGCACTGGCTCACGGGACAAGCGTCTTGAGCAATGTAGCCAAAGAGCCCGAAGTGGTGCAGCTTTGCGAGATACTAAACGCAAGCGGCGTACCGATAAAAGGCATAGGCACGGACGAACTTGAGATAGAAGGAAGCTGCGGGAAACTTCTAAATTTCGTTGATATTTCCGTCATACCGGACAGAATAGAAGCCGGAACTTACCTTTGCGCCGGAGCTATCACAAACTCAACCATCACTATCAAAAATGTTCTCAGCGAACACCTCAAAGCTCTTCTTTCAAAACTCGCCGCTATGGGATTTGGTATAGAAAAAACTTCTGATAGCGTTACGATAACGCCCTGCGGCACGATACTCCCCGTAGATATAGAAACCATAGAATACCCGGGATTTCCGACAGATATGCAAGCCCAATTTATGGCACTTTGCACGCAGGCTGAGGGGACAAGCCTCATAGATGAGCGGCTTTTTGAAAACCGCTTTATGCACGTGAGCGAACTCTCCCGCATGGGTGCGGATATCAAGCTCACGAGCCACACAGCCACAGTTTACGGGGCTACAAAATTGACAGGTGCGGACGTGATGGCGACAGACCTTAGAGCCAGCTCGGCTTTGGTCTTGGCGGCTCTTGTCGCACAAGGCAAAACACGTATTCATCGTATCTATCATCTTGACAGAGGCTATGAAAATCTGGAGGGCAAACTATCCCTTCTTGGCGCTGATATAAAACGACTATCGGAGTAAAACAATGGCTGGTTTAAATTTTGAAGAGGCTTTTGAAAAGCTGATAAATGCAGCAAAAGTGAAAAATGAGATAAAAATCGTGCCGCTTGCGCAAGCACTTGGAAAGGTATTGGCTGAAGATATCATCTCATCGCGGGATTTGCCGCCCTACAACAACTCCGCGCTTGACGGATACGCCGTAAGATATACGGAGCGAGGCACGCGCTTGCGTATCAACAAAACCACCATTTTTGCCGGCGTTAGCCTTGATGCGTGTCTTGGAAAAGATGAGTGTTATAAGATAATGACAGGGGCAAAAATCCCAGCGGACGCCGATACTATCGTGCGTTTTGAAGACGCTTGTGTAGAAGGCGAGTTTGTAAATATACCAGAATCACTCAAGCAAAATGACGGTTTTAGAGCTAAAGGTGAGGAGTGCAAAAAAGGCGAACTTTTAGTCCCCAAAGGTGCGCAAATCAACGCCGCCCATATCGCCCTCTTCGCCGCTGTGGGCGTGGCTTGCGTGAAAGTCAAAAGCTCTCTTAAGATATGCGTCCTCTCAAGTGGAAATGAGCTCAAAGAACCTTATGAACACGCTACGCCTGACCAGCTTTACAACATCAACTCTTACGCTCTTATCGCCCTGCTCTCAAGTTTTGGCTTTGAGGCGGACTACGGCGGGATAATCCCTGATGATTTGGAAAAAACCACACGCTTTTTTCACGACATAAAAGAGTACGATGTCATCATCTCAAGCGGCGGCGTTAGCGTCGGGGAGGCTGATTTTGTGAAAGAGGCTTTGAAAAAAAACGGCTTTGAGGCTATTTTCACGAGTATAAATCTCAAACCCGGCAAACCAACCACTTGCGGGACTATGGGCAAAACTATCGTCCTCTCCATGGCTGGCAATCCGCTTGCGGCGATACTGAACACGTTTTTGTTTGCGATACCCTGTCTCAAAAAGATACAAGGCGAGAGCGACTTTGAACATAAAAGCATGGAGGCTGTAAATGTGGAGAGTTTCAAACTCAAAGACGCAAGAGCCAACGTAGTAATGGGGCGGCTTGAGAACGGGAAGTTTTATGTTACGAACAAAGGCAAGATAAACTCGGGCGAGGTTTTGCCGCTGTCCAAAAGTAACGCTATCTCTATCGTGAGTGCGGGTACGCCGCTCGTTGAGAAAGGCGATATTATCAAAGTTTACAGGATTTTTTAAACTTCTTTGTTTGGGGATATTTTCCTCAAACAATTAAATTTCACTTTGAAGCGCAAATTTTTATTATTTTTAAGATTTTTTTTGATATTATGCGCTTCTACATTTTTTATGCGGGAATAGCTCAGTGGTAGAGCACAACCTTGCCAAGGTTGGGGTCGCGAGTTCGAACCTCGTTTCCCGCTCCATTTT
>JAITNC010000125.1 GCA_031290675.1 Campylobacteraceae bacterium
ATAAAACTCCTGAAGTATTCAATAAAGAGATAAATGCAAAAGCAGGAAAAAGATGAATAGAGAAACAGATATAAGAAACATAAGAAACACAGAAAGTGAAAAAAGCACAAAAGAGATGGAAAAAGAGGCAAAAGTGTCAACGAAATTGTTGACTAGCACAATTGTGAGTTCGCGCGTTCATACGTGGCAATCCAGTATTAACATGGCGGAATTTGCACCACAAACGCCCCTTTTTGTCATACAGAGGCGCAACCCCTCCATTGTCATGGCTCTGCCAAAGGCGTGAGCATCTGTGTTTATTTGCGAAGCAAATACAGCAAACTTGTTTGCTGTTTCTTTCCCCGTTGTAACTGCCAAGCATTGAAGCGTGAAGTCGGATAAAAAGCGAGGACTGTTTGAACGACTGAGTGAGTTCCGCAGCTTCCGACGTAACGCGAATATGCGCAGGGTATCCGAAGGACAGTTACACTAGGGGGAGTTTCTTTGGCCACTTTCTTTCGGAAAAGAAAGTGGCACCAAGAAAGAGAGCAAGCAAAGAAATGAAAAAGCCCAAAGAAAGCTGAGATACTTACACCTTCGGCGAAGTCATGACAAAAGAGTGGATTGCCACGTCGCTTCGGCTCACCGCAATGACGGGGATTATGTACTTATCAGCTAACACACTTATCTAAGCAAAGCATTGAGAAAGTCAATAAATACATTATCTATTAATAAGCTTATCGGCTAACAAACTTATCTGATTAGTATCGTGAGCTGCCACAAGAGAGAGTAAAAAATGTGCATTGTCTTTTGTAGTGCAAATTTTAAGATATTGTTTCATTATGTAACGTTTTTTTGAAAAATCGTCATTTTTTTTGAAATATCTTGAACATTACTCGGCTTATTCAGAAAGAATTTTTACAATAATCTTATAATAAATATCTAAATTTCTAAGGAGAATATCAATGAAAAAGTTGATGAAGGCTTTATTGGCTGTGGCTGTTATGGCTACCGTATCGTTTGCGGCGGACTATACTATCAAAGTTTCGCATGTTGTCAGCGCAAATACCCCAAAAGGCAAAGCGGCTGATTTTTTCGCAAAAAGAGTTGAAGAGCTAACGGCTGGAAAAGTCAAAGTTGAAGTTTTTCCAAGCGCGCAATTATATAAAGACGAGGCTGTTTTAAGAGCGCTTCAGATGGGAAATGTACAAGTGGCTATGCCAAGTTTGTCCGTTTTTGCGGCTGTTGTACCTCAGATGCAGCTTTTTGACTTGCCATTTATCTTTAGAGATAAAGACCATCTTTACAAAGTTATGGACGGCAAAGTCGGACAAAAGTTAAAAGATTTGATAGAAGATAAAGGTTTTGTAGCTATGGAGTATTGGGACGCAGGGTTCAAAAACTTCTCATCAAGCAAAAAACCGATAATCACTCCAGAAGATGCCAAAGGACAAAAGTTCAGGTCTATGGCTTCAAAAGTGCTTGAGGCGCAGTTCAAAGCTATCGGCGGCAACCCTCAAATACTTCCGTTTTCAGAAGTTTACTCTGCTCTTCAACAAGGCGTAGTAGACGCAGCTGAAAACCCATATGCGAACTTTTACAACTCAAAATTTAACGAGGTTCAGTCAAGCTATACGATAAGCGACCACGGATATCTCGGCTATCTTGTCATCATAAGCAAGACTTTTTGGAATAAATTTCCTGATGATTTGAAACCGCTTGTACTTCAAGCTATGAGAGAGGCTACTGTTTACGAGCGAGAAGAGGCGACAAAAGACGACGAGAAATTTTTGGCAGCTTTGAAAGAGTATGAGGCAAACTCAAAAGGTAAATTTAAAATCTACACTCTAACCAGCGAACAAAAAGAGCAGTGGAGAAAAGTCATGCAGCCTGTATATCCTCAATTTTATGGCATAATAGGAGAAGATTTGATTAAAGACGCAATAGCTACAGAATAGAAGGGGTTTGAAAGATAAAGGCTATTTATGTTTAAAAAAGCATTTTATTGGTTTGATTTTTTTGTGGCGGCAATGAACAAAAGTGTAGCTGTTTTTGGTATGGCGTTCGGCGTGATATTGGCGTTTGTCAATGTCGTGCTGCGCTATGTCTTTGACGGCGGCATATCGTGGGCTGGGGAGCTGACCAACTATCTTTTTATTTGGTCGGCTCTTTTCGGCGCTGCGTATGGCTTCAAGAAAGGTATTCACATCTCCGTAACGATACTTTTATCCAGATTTCCCGCAAAAGTTGCTAAGTTTTTCATGGTGCTTGCAAATTTATTTTCCTGTCTGTTTTTGCTTTTTATGGCTTATATGGGCGTGAGAATACTAGAGCTCATCGCAAGCTTTAACGAGCGAAGCATAGACTTGCAGGTAGCGATGTGGATACCCGTCATCGTGCTTCCGATAGCTTTCGCCGCCGCCGCCTTCAGGACGGGCGAAAAGGTCGTAGAGATATACCGTACTCCTGCGGATAAAGTCATAAAATCCGCTGATGCCGAACTCATTCATGATTCGGTAGAGAAAGAGTAGGAGGCGCAAAATGATGATAATAACTCTGTTTGTTTTACTGTTTGCGCTTATGCTTTTTGGTGTGCCTGTAGCTGTCGCTTTGGGCGCGAGTACGATGATAGTGGCGGTACTGTTCACCACCCTTGACCCTATGGGACTTACTATGCACGTCTTTGACGGGCTCAACTCATACACGCTTATGGCGATTCCTATGTTTATCTTGGCGGGTTCTTTCCTATCCAAAGGAAGTGCGGCGCTGCGAATAGTAAACTTCGCCCGTTCCCTTGTAGGACATATGCCCGGCGGTCTTCCCATATCGGCTATCTTTGCGTGTATGATTTTCGCGGCTGTCAGCGGTTCATCGCCTGCTACGGTTGTGGCTATCGGTTCTGTGATGTACGGCGCTATCAAAGAGGCCGGATACCCCGCTAGCTACGCCATCGGTACGATAGCGACGAGCGGAAGCCTTGGTATATTGATACCGCCTTCTGTTGTTTTTATCGTTTACGGCGTTACGGCTGAGCAGTCTATCGGCGACCTTTTTATAGCGGGTATCGTTCCGGGTATTTTACTTGGTACTATGCTTATGGCAGTGGCGTATTTTGGGGCTAAAAAGATAGGCTTCAAAGGCACTAAACCTTTGAGTTTCAAAGAGCGATTTAAATGCTTTAAAGAGGCTTTTTGGGGCTTGCTCATCATCGTGATAGTCATAGGCGGTATCTACGGCGGTATATTTACACCGACAGAAGCAGGAGCCGTGTGCGCTGTGTACGCCTTTGTAGTATCGTTTTTCATCTACAAAGATATAAAGCTCAAAGATGTTTATAAGATTATCTTGGACTCTGCGATAACGACTTCAATGATATTTTTTATCATCGCAAATGCTATGATTTTTGCGCACTTTTTGACTGACGAGACTATTCCTCAGCAAATCACACAGATGATTTTGGACGCAAATGTCGGGCCTATAATGTTTTTGATTATAGTGAACATACTGCTTCTCATCATGGGGCAGTTTATGGAGCCTTCATCGGTCGTTATGATTACCACGCCGCTGTTGCTTCCTATAGCTGTGGCGTTGGGCATACACCCTGTGCATCTTGGCGTTATTATGATTGTAAATATGGAAATAGGCATGATAACCCCGCCTGTAGGGCTAAATCTTTTTGTCGCGAGCGCGATAACGGGGCTTAGCCTTAAAGAGGTTGTCGTGGCTTCTATTCCGTGGGCTTTGACGATATTTGTAGGGCTTATTATGATAACATATATCCCTGTCATATCGTTGTGGCTTCCTTATGAGTTCCCGCATCATTGGGAAACGTTTAAGCTGTTTTTGACAGGACTTTTTTAGTTTAGCTTTTACGGAGATTTTACGGCGGGGCGAGCCCTTGTAAAATCTCCTAAGCTAATCTTTTACAATTTTTAGCTCGTTCTTTTGCACGCTAACTTCGTTGCAATTTCGCCGCGCTCGCTCACGTACCTCAAGTACGCACCGCTCGCGGGCTTCATTTGCGCCTCATTATCATGCAAAAAACTAGCGCTAAAATCTTGTAAACTTGCCCTTGTGTCATTGTGAGGAACGGAGTGACGTAACAATCCACTCTTTTGCCCCTCCTTCCGTCATTGCGAGCCTGTACTCAAGCGTGGCAATCCATAATTATAATGGCACAAAAAGTAAATTATATATCAATAAGTGATGATGTATTTCATATTTTTTAAGTTATTTTTCGTAAAAAATAAAGTTGAGATTGTCACGTCGCTTCGCTCCTCACAATGACACAAAGGGCGTGTTGTGG
>JAITNC010000186.1 GCA_031290675.1 Campylobacteraceae bacterium
GTGAAAAACTCATCAACTATCACACGCTCGGCTATGATGACATCATTTGCTTTTTTGATAAGCGGTATCATGCGTTTGATAAATTCACGTTTTCGCACGTCGGTGTTTTGGATTTTGAAAAAATCGTCCGTAAATGTTTGCGCACCAATGGACGACACCAACAGCACCGATAAAAGTATTTTAAACAAAAATCTCATTTAGCTCCTTACTAAGATTTGCGGTAAACGTGAGCGAAACTCTGCCTTTAAAAAACACACTTTTACCCTCGTATCGCACAAAAAGTTCTTCACCGCTGCGAGGCAACACTTTGGCACGCTCACCCGTCATCTTCAGCTCATACGCCGTGCAAAAACAAGCCGCGACACCTGTGCCGCAAGCCATAGTTTCGTTCTCAACTCCACGCTCATAAGTTCTGACGTAGATAGTCTTATCGCTGTGCATTGTCATAAAATTTATATTTGCGTTGTAATCATAACGCATTTTTCGCGCCACTTCCAAATCAAATTTTAACAAATCATCAACTATTGTTATCAAATGCGGCACGCCCGTATCATAGCTGTGCCACACAAAGCCCATTTTCTCGAACGGTTCTCTTATCTTTTTTGGCGTGGTCAATTCAACCTCAACTATATCTTTTTCCACGCTCGCACTTATCACTCCCGCACCCGTCAAAAATCTCATCTGCGCCTTGGCAAGAGCGTTTACAAAGGCATAATGCGCACATGCCCGTGAACCGTTGCCGCACATGGAAGCTTCGCTGCCGTCGCTGTTGTAAAACTGCCATTTGAAGTCATACTCTTTGGACCCTGAGGGCAACACTACGATAAGTCCGTCTGCGCCGACACCTTCGTGCCTATCGCAAAGCCTTTTCGCCAGCTCGGCACGTGGGGCTTGCGTATCTGTGTGAAAAATGATAAAATCATTGCCATTGGCATTGTATTTGCTAACCTGCATATCTATCCTTTACAAATTTTATAAATCTCTCAACCTCGCTTCGTAAATGAGGCAAATCTTTTGAGTTGTCTATCACGAAGTCGGCTTTTAGCTTTTTTGTTTCTATGTCTATTTGAGCTTGCAGCCTGCCCTGCGCCGCACTCCGGCTCAAAGCGTCCCTCTCTATAACTCTAAGCAGCTGAGCATCTTTTGGCGTGTAGACCACAACGACCAAATCCGCCTCGTATACCCCCTCCCTCTCAAAAAAAAGCGGTATGTCGGCGATGTAGGGTTGGTTTAGTTTTTCAAACTCTCGGGCTTTTTGTGTGATGTGTTCAAAGATATCTTTGTGCAGGAGAGTTTCAAGTATTTTGCGGCTGTTTTCATCGCCAAAGACCAATTCGCCCAATTTTTTTCTATCTATTGAACCATTTTTGATATATTTCTCGCCAAAATTTTCACGTATTTTACTAACACTTTTCGCTAACACTTCGTGCGCGATATTATCAGCGTCAATGACGGCAAACCCGCTATTTTCAAGCATTTTACTAACACTGCTTTTGCCGCTTCCTATGCCGCCTGTTAGTACTATTTTTAGTTTTGCGCTCATATTTTTGACAACCTTGCCGCAAGAGGGTTTGAAAAATTTATTACGATTTTAACATCTTTTAGTTAAAATCACTTGATTTTTTAAACTTACAGGAAAACCTTATGGACGATAAAATAAGCTATAAAGACGCTGGCGTAGATATAGACGCGGGAAACCGCTTTGTTGACAATATAAAATCTATCGTCAAAGAAACTTTTGACAAAAATGTCATCGGCGGCATTGGCTCATTTTCGGGAGCGTACGAACTGCCTGAGGGCTACAAAAAACCCGTGATATTGAGCGCGACAGACGGCGTAGGAACAAAACTCCGACTTGCGATAGAGTCAAACAAACTTGACACGGTTGGCATAGACCTTGTCGCTATGTGTGTCAATGACCTCATCTGCAATTTCGGCACTCCGCTCGTGTTTTTGGACTATTACGCGACGGGCAAACTGAACGTTGAGGCCTCTTTGGAAATCATCAAAGGTATAGCCAAAGGCTGTAAAATGGCTGAAACATCTCTCATAGGCGGCGAAACTGCCGAGATGCCCGGTATGTACCACGGCGGCGACTTTGACCTAGCGGGATTTGCGGTCGGTGTAGCCGAAAAAGACGAGATAGACCGCACCAAAAAGATAAAATCAGGCGACGCACTCATAGCGCTGCCAAGCTCAGGTATCCACTCCAACGGCTACTCTTTGGTACGCAAAGTGTTTTTTGACAAGCTCAAGATGGCGTATGATGCGCCTTTTGGGGACACAACACTCATAGAAACGCTGCTTGAGCCGACACGTATATATGTCAAGACGTTCAAGCTTTTAAAGCCTTATATCAACGCTTTGGCGCACATAACGGGCGGGGGCATCGTGGAAAATCTCCCTCGTGTACTCCCTAGCGGCTTGCAGGCGAGGATTTACAAAAGCCGCATCAAAATCCTTCCCGTGTTTGACTTTCTCGCCCAACACGTTACGGAAGAAGAGATGTTCCGTACCTTCAATATGGGCGTTGGTATGATACTCGTCGTCAGCCCGTCAAATATAGACACCGTACTCGCCCAAACAGACGGCTACATCATCGGCGAAGTATCAAGCGGCGAGAGCAAAGCACTGATGATTTGAGGAGTTTGGGCGTGAAAAAAGCGGTATTTATTTTGGTTTTTGCGCAGATTTTAGCCCAAGCGCAGATAGCCCCGAAATACATCAACTCTATTTTCACGCAAAAGAGCGGCATAGATATATTTTTTTACGACAGCAAAGCTGGAGTGAGCACATTTTTGCAAAAACACAACCTCGTGGCGGCTCTCTACTCGGACGAGATTAAAGTGGGGCTTGCCAATCAGCTTGGCGTTTTTTTCGCCGGCGACTCGTACGAGATAGAAGCTATGGACAATAACTCGGAAGCTTCAAAAATGGGCTTGAAAGTCGGCGACAAGATAGTAAGTTTTGGCGGTATATCGCTCTCAAGCTCTCCATTGCCGCCGCTTCACGAAGACCCTTTGTTGGACAAAAGCCCCTCTTTTATGCTGACAATAAAAAGACAAGGCGATACTTTGGAGTTTGGCGGAGGTATAAAAGACCTGCCGCTGCGGGAGTGGAGCGACGGCATTATAAAAAAATACTATCAACCACAAGAAAAATGAATGATTTACAAGTGATTTTGGCTATAATTTTGGCTTAAATTTACAAAAGGAAACCTGTGGAACACAAAAACAGCTCTTGGCTTTTAATCTTTCTTGCGTGGACGACCGCTCTTATCGCCACTTTGGGAAGTCTTTTTTTCAGCGAAGTTATGGGCTTTCCGCCGTGTACCATGTGCTGGTATCAGCGCATATGTATGTACCCTTTGGCGGTGATATTTTTAGTGGCTCTCATCCGAAATGACAAAAATGTCCTCTTTTACGCCTCGCCTCTCGTCGTTGTCGGCTGGTTTTGGGCGTTTTACCACTCTTTATTGATTTACGGCGTGATAAAAGAGGAGATGACGCCCTGCTCGCTTGGCGTGCCCTGCTCTGTTAGTTACTTCAATTGGCTCGGCTTTATAGACATACCGACACTCTCGCTCACAGCGTTCACTCTTATAGCGATTTTTCTTGTTATCTTGTATAAAAAAGGATTTGGAAAATGAAACCAACCTCTCTTATAGCTATCGTTTTGGTGCTTCTTTTGGCGATTTTTGGCGGCGGCGTTTACGCGTACAACACATACTCTAAAAACAAAGTTGCTAAAGAGTCATACTCTCGTCTTGTGAGGGACTACTCGTTTATCTCAGGCGCAAAGGACGCTAAAGTCACCGTTGTGGAGTTTTTTGACCCGGCGTGTCCGGCGTGCGTGCAAATCTCCCCTGTCGTAGAAAAACTCCCCGATAGATACCCCGCTCAAGTAAGAGTAGTTTACCGAGCTTTGGCTCTGCCTTCTCACAAGGGTTCTGAAGTGGTTTTGTCGCTTCTTGAGGCGGCAAAAGAGCAAGGGAAATACAAAGAGGCTTTGAGCCTTTTTAACTCCCGATATATGAGTTGGTACGCCAACAATCAGCTAAATGTGTTTATAGCGTGGGGCATTTTGGAGCAGGCGGGCGTTGATGGCGTGAAAGCCAAAGAGTTTTTGGACGCAAATCAAGCCCAGATAGACGAGCGGCTAAGGCAAAATATGGAAGACTCTGCCCAGCTTAACGTACAAGGTACGCCGACATTTTTTGTCAATGACAAGCAGGTGAAAACGAGCGAGCTTATCAAAGAGATAGAGGCGGCGATAGCGGAGGCTTACAAATGAAAATAAAAATCATATCTATTACTATATTTTTGGTCGCTGTTTTGATGGCGGCGGGGACGTATTTTTACGACAAAATCTCTACAGAGCGGGCGATATCGCAAACGCATAGCGAGGCGTTGGAGAGGGGTTATTCGCCTGTGTATGGAAGCGAGGAGGCGAGAGTCGCGCTCGTGGAGTTTTTTGACCCGGCGTGCGGCACTTGCGCGGAGTTTAGCCCGCTCGTGAAAGCTCTTGTGGACAGATACGATGGGAAGTTGAAACTCATCTCAAGATACGCTCCGCTTCACGAAAATTCGGACTTTGTGGTAACGCTTTTGGAAGCTACAAGGCTGCAGGAGAAGTTTGAGGAGTCTTTGGCGTTGTTGTTTGAAAATCAAAACCTTTGGGTCAAAAACCACGTATCGCAGCCCGAGCTTGCCATATCGCTTTTGCAAGCCGCCGATGTAAACATAGACAAGGTTTATTTAGATATGGAAAGCGACGAGGTTTTGCGAAGAGTAGGTCAAGATATAGCCGATATGAAAACGCTTGGCATAACGCAAACGCCGAGCTTTTTTGTGAACGGCAGACCGCTTGTGAAATTTGGCTATGAGGAGCTTGTGAAGTTAGTAGTCAGCGAGATAAAAACAAACTATAATTAAGGAGAGTTTTATGGAAACATTGAAAGCGTTAGAAGGGCGCAAAAGCTGGAGAAGTTATACGCCTAAAGATGTTGAGCAGGAGAAGCTTGAAAAAGTAGTCGCTTTTGCCAACAAAGCCCCAAATGCAGGGGAATTTCAAGTAACAGTCGTGAGGGATAAAAAGCTCTTGCAAAAAATAAATGACGAAACGCTTTTGGCTATGAAAAATTCAGGCAACAGTTTTCTTGTCAGCAGGGCTTCCATAGAGGGTTATCAACCGCTCTACGGCGCAAATGTGTTTGTTGTGTTTTCTGCGGCAAAAAGCGGATATTATCAGGTAAATACTGCCACCGCCGCCACTGCGGTAACGATAGCCGCTACAGATTTTGGATTGGCGTCTTGCTTTATCATAACGCCGACGCTGATACTTGACGGCAAAGATGAGTTGTCAAAACAGCTAAATCTCAAAGAGGGCTTTGTGCCTGTCTGCGGCGTGGTTTTGGGATACGGCGAGGAGAAAAACAACTTTTCACGAGAGCGTGCGATACCGCAAAATATCAATTATGTGTGATATGCTGACGGCTTTGGCGTGAAATTCGTCCAAAGCCGACACACCCCCATTGTCAGACAAAAGGCAAAGCCCCCCATTGTCATCGTGAGCTTGCTTGCAAGCGTAACGATCTGTGTTTATTTGCGAAGCAAATACAGCAAACTTGTTTGCTGTAAGCCCCGTTGTAACTGCCAAGCATTGAAGCGTGAAGTCGGATAAAGAGCGAGGACTGTTTGAACGACTGAGTGAGTTCCGCAGCTCCCGACGTAACGC
>JAITNC010000025.1 GCA_031290675.1 Campylobacteraceae bacterium
ATGCAGAGGCTCAAGATAAAGCCGCACGCTAAGTATTGTATCGTCTGCCGTGAGATTGTTGAAAAAGAAACCACTAAAAACAGGAGCTTCTAATGGGAATTAAAAAATATATAGGCGGATCTATCATTTTCTTGATCGTTGTCGGGCTTTGTGTTCATTTTGTCATTCCAAATGAAAATGTATATTATGAACTGTCGCGTTTCGGCTACAGTTTGGAACTGCCCGTAGCGCTGTGGCTTATTTTGCCCGCTACCGTCCTTTTTTTGGCGTCCGTAGTGCATCTGCTCTTTTACTCCGTAAAGAACTTTTTGGCGGCACGAGCGAACAAAAAAGACTACGATACGCTTGTGCTTGAGATAAAACACACGCTCTTAAACGAGGAGAAAAGCCTTGAGTACAAAACAGCGTCGTTTAGGACGTTGGCTTCGTGCATACGCAAGATGAGATACAACCCAAAAAGCACGGACGAAAAAACGGGCGAAGAGACGCTTGACGAGATATTTGGCATCTTGGAAAAGATAAAAGGCGGCGAATATGTTGATTTGAAAAAGTTTCACCTAAGAAGCGACAACGAACTTTTGAACCAAAATCGCCTCAACTTCTCGCAAGACGACAAAAAATCCATAGCCGAGATACTCAAACACTGCACCTCTTTAGACAATGAAGCGTGCGCCAAAGCATTTGATGCATTTTTGAAAACAGCGTTGTATGCGGATATCAAGAGTTACGACTTCCCGCTAAACAGCGAGATGCTGCTTGTTATTTTCACAAGATACGCCGACGAGTACGACAAATTGACGCTTAGTGCAGACGAGATAAAAGAGTTGTTGGAAAAAACAGAACTGAACGCAGAAGAGTTTTTGGCTACAGCCAAAGTCTTAAAAAGTGTCGTAGAACCAGACGCGCTTTTGAAGCTTTACGACAATCTCCAGTCCAAAAATCACCACGCCGCATTTACTTATCTGTATATACTCTTTGAGTTGATGCTTATAGATAAAGCGAGGGATTTCTTGGAAAACAACGAGGACGGCGAGTTTGAAAAGTTCAGGATACTGCTTTTCTTGCGAGACAATGGAAAGATAGTAGATACTGACCTGCTCATCTGATGGTTGATATAAATTTCAGCCAAGGCGTGACGGCTTTGGCTCCTTTGGCGGGTTACACCGACCTGCCCTTTCGTTTCATTTGCAAAAAATTCGGCGTGGATATCACATTTTCAGAGATGATAAGCGCAAACGCCTTAGCATACAACTCCAAAAAAACTTTTCATATGTTAGAACGAGCCGCCAATGAAGACAAGTACATCGTCCAGATAGCGGGCGGCGAGCTTGCAAACATCGTAAAAGCAGTGCGAATACTCAACGACATAGACGGTATCATCGGCATAGACCTCAACTGCGGCTGTCCTGTGCCAAAAGTGGTAGCGCAAGACTCAGGCTCGTCCTTGCTGAAAGACTTGCCACACCTCTCAAGGATAGTTGAGAGTATCAAAAAACACTCAAACAAACGCTACACATCGGTCAAAACACGCATAGGATTTAACGAAAAAACTCCCGAGATTATAGCCCAAACGATAGAAAATGCCGGAGCGGATTTTATCAGCGTTCACGGACGCACAAGAAGCGGCGGGTACAAATCGGAGGTGGATTATGACGCCATAAGATGCGCAAAGGCGGCGGTCAAAATCCCCATTTTCGCGAACGGCGACATCACGAGCTACGAAAAAGCTCTTGAAGTGAAAGAGTTCACAAAGTGCGAAGGGCTGATGATAGGCAGAGGCTCCATCGGCAATCCGTGGATATTTCATCAGCTCAAACAGGCTTGCGCCGACGTAGACAAAACGCTCATAAGCTCCATCGTTTTGGAACATTTTGAACTTATGCTGGACTTTTACGGGCAAGAACAGGGCGTGATTTTATTTAGAAAACACTTGCACGCCTACTCCAAATCTTTCCGCGAAGCCGCTACATTTCGCCACAAAGTAAATTTTATAAACGATGCGAGCGAAATGTGCGAAACGATAGCGGAGTTTTTTGTATCTTGAGTGATTTACATTCTGACGTATTCTAACAAATGCTTGCCGTAATTTGGATTTCTTATCTTTTTGATAGCAGAGCTTTCTATCTGTCTGATACGTTCTCTTGAGATATTGCCAAGTCTTTTGCCTATCTCCTCAAGTGTATAGTCGCCGCTGTATCGTGGTTCGCCGTTTTGCAGGGTCTGCACTTTGCGCTTCAAATCAGCCAACTTTAAAAGCAGCAGCTTCAAACTCTCTTCGCATGAAGATGTCAGCTCATACTCGTTTTGGAGTTTGGCTATCGTTCTACTTTGAGCGGCAATCTCTTGCAAAATATCCTGTTTCGTCCACATTTTGTATCCTTTAAATTTAGTGTGTATATATATTTTACCGAGATTGCCTATGATTTTTCAAGCTGAGGGATTTATTTTTTCAAATACTTTTTAGCTTCATCAAATAACTCTTTTACTTTCTTGCTTCGTTTATCTTTATCAAATTCAAAAGCCTATTCTCGTGCTCTCTGCACTTTTGAGCTTGCACTCATCTGAGAGTCTCTCCACAAAATCAGCAGCGTCTTTTATCGGATAAAAACGGTGTTGTCTTTTTATCGTAGCGAAATCCCCGGGCGTTAAAACATTGAGATGTTTCAGTGAGTTGAGGGCTGATTTGTCAGGTGTTGGAAGCCCAAGCTCCTTTACCTCATCGCACAGCATTTTCAAAGATACGTCATGCGTCATATACAAAAACTCCAGCTTTACATCAAATCTTCTCAAAGAAGCCGCGTCTAGATTTGCCATAAGGTTTGTCGTGGCTATAAAAACCCCCTCAAACTCTTCCATCTGGACAAGCATCTCGTTTACCTCTGAAACTTCCCATGAGCGTTGTGCATTTTTTCTATCGGACAAAAATGTATCAACTTCGTCAAATATCAAAACAGCCTTTTTCTCTTTTGCCTCCTCAAAAGCAGCAGCTATATTTCGCTCTGTTCCCCCAACATACATACTTTTCAAATCACTTACTTTTTTGGCTATAAAATCTCTCTTTAGCGACTTTGCTATCCACTTGCCAAACGCACTCTTGCCCGTACCCGGAGCCCCGTAAAAACACATCTTCGCACTTTTGCTTCTTTTTATACCCTCAAGCAGTCTTTTTGTATCTATAGATGTATTTATAAAGCTTGGATTGTATGTTTTTGGCAAAAACGATGCTTTTTCTTTCTCTTTTATCTCATCAAATCTCTGCGCTTTCAGGGTTTGATTTATCGTATTTATGATGACTGTTGATTTGTTGCGTGATTTTATCGTATCGGCTATTGACACGGCATTGTCTATGATAGCAGGCGATAGATGCTTGTGTGAGGCCAACAGATTTATCTCTTTTTTACTCAAAACACCACCACAATGAGAGCTTAGTATCTCCTCTTTCTTTTTTATTGAAGGTATCGGTATCTCCATGCACATCTTAAATCTTCTGATGATAGCGCGGTCTATACTGGAGACATCGTTGGTAATCCAAATGGTAGGGACGGGATTTGTCTCGAGCCATCTATTTATCAAAAGCTTATTGTCTTGCTTTTTTGAATCACGAAATATATTTCCCGAACTTGCATCAAACACATCTTCTACCTCATCAAATAGTAAAAGCATGGGCGATTGAGCATATATATATTGAGCTAACATATAATTATCAAAACGGTTCTTATCATCTTCACCAATTTCACCTCCTATCTCTTTAAGCTCAATATTTAAGTTTTTGGCTAAAACTTTTGCCAATTCTGTTTTGCCCGTACCCGGTTCTCCGTAGAGTAAAATATTGACCCCCTGCTGCTTGCTTTTGAGCGACTTGCCAAGATAGCGCAAAACAAACTGTTCACTCCCTTTGAGATGAGCGAAATCTTGCAAATCAAGTGTCGGTTTTGAACATTTTAACGCAATCATATCTTGTATCTGTTCAGCTCCACCTTCAGAACAAAAAAGTATATTTGCCACATCATTATCAAAAAATTCTAAACTATTGTTCAAACTATCTGAATAGCGGTTAACTTTTAAAAATCCCGACTTGATAAGTGCAGCATCTTTGCTCAAGGCTTTTGTTATGACACTTGCAGGCTCATCTAACACAACGCTAATTACTATAGACCTAAAGATTTTATTTATTTTATACGGCATACTAAACATATCACCAAACTCTGCGCATTGAGATAGATATGCCAAGAGCATTATTATCTTCTGCTCAACACTGTTGAACTGCATACAGAACGATAAGTCTTCTATGTTTTTTAGCAAAACCTCATTGCAGGAAATTGCCTCTAAAGCGTCAAACTCTTCGAGTCTGCTTTTCAACGCTTTGTATACATCATCATCTTTCTCATGCTTTTCAACCCCAATCCAATTCGCACAGTCGCTGTCAAATCCATATTTATTGACTTTTGTGCTTATAGTCTCAATCTGCGTTAATGCCTTCAAAGCCCAAAATTTAGCTATCTCGTAGACTTTATCATCTTCGTAAATGCTACATGGGATTAATGTCTTGTTTTTCATCACATAGTCCTTGTAGTGTAATGGTCAAATCATACACTCTATACGGGACAGCTTCATGTCCTCGTTTTTTGATTTTTGAAAAAATTTGCGTTTTTTTTGTAGTGATATATATATTTTGCCGAGATTGCCTATGATTTTTCAAGCTGTAGTATAATAAATAATATAAATTATTACCAAAAGAGGTATTCAAAATGAGCAATGACTTTTTAGCGCTAATCAAAAGCCGCCGCAGCACAAGAAAGTTCAAACCCGAACAAGTCAGTCAAGATAAGCTGAACGCTCTCATCGAAGCCGGGCTGTACGCGCCGAGCGGCAACAATGCACAATCATGGCACTTCACAGTGATACAAAATCAGGAACTAATCAGCAAAATGAACAAAGACCTGAAAGAGGCTCTCCGCTCTTCCGAAAATCTGCCGGA